>JABSPR010000019.1 GCA_013214975.1 Flavobacteriales bacterium | reverse complement strand
TTTGAAATACTCAATGGATACCACGCAACATAGTTAGTTCTAATTCCTTTATACTTTACGGAAGAGTTTTCGAAAATAGTAATGGAGTATTCATAGACTTTTGTTTTCTTGATGGCATCGTCTTGTAAAAATAAATAGCCCTCATCTTTATAAAGTGGAAGTATCCCAATTGGTGATAAGTCTATTTTGCTTTCTAAGAGAGCACGAATTTCTTCGCCGTAAGAAATATATTCTGCAAATTTTGGAAGAGAGAAGTTGATGATTCGATCCATTTCCTTGAGAATATTTCCATCTTCGAATAGCCTTTTGTATTGCAAGATTAAATTGTGACTATCAACGTGCAATAGCCTTTTGGGAAATTGATTTTGAATATTGGCTTTAATCGATTTTATATCTTTTAGTTCTTTATAGAGAGCAAGTAAATCGTCAAGTACCGGGTAAAGTTTATTAGCTGTAAATTTCTTTTCGACATTTTGTAGATAACTAAGAAGAACATATTGTTTGTATTCAAAGTCAATGTGCTTTTCTGTTAACCATAATGAGTTAAGTGCTTTCATAAACTGGTGTTTAATAAAATTACGGTACGGATTTGAAATTGTTACTACCTTTGAACAGTTGTTATATTTAGTTTCACAAAAGCACAATTAAGAGGAAATGAATTTTAAAAATCACATTGTACTGTTATCGGCCATGGTATTGTTTTTTATTATTGGTTGTATTCCTGTGAAAAAATATGAAGAGTTAAAGGCAAAGTCTCAGGATGTTACGAGAGAATGGAGCGCCTTGAAAGCAGAAAATGAAGAACTGAATTCAGTTAGAAATGAGCAAAATGCTACAATTGAGAAACTAAAAAGGAAGAACAAAGCACTACAGACGGATACGGCAAATATAAGATCTGAGCAGCGAAAGATTACGGAGGAGAGTGGGGGGTATAAAAGTATTTATGCAGATTTATTAAAGAAGAATGCGCAACTAGTATCTGGGGATAAGGGCGAGAATAAAATGCTTTTAAAAGAATTGGATGGGAAAGAAAGAAGTCTTCAGGAGCAAGAAGATCGATTAAAAATTTTAGAAAGAGATCTTAATAGTAAGAAAATTGATCTAGAAAGAACCAAAATGGATTTGGAAGAACGGGAAATTAAGGTCGCAGAGCTGCAGCAAATATTGAATAGTAAAGATTCTACTGTAATTGCTTTAAAATCTAAAGTGTCGGCGGCCTTATTAGGTTTAGAGAATAATGGATTAACGATAACACAGAAAAATGGAAAGGTTTATGTTTCGTTAGATGAAAGCTTACTCTTCGCATCTGGAAGTATTAGCGTAGACCCAAAAGGTGTTGAGGCGTTGAGCAAGTTGGCCGTAGTATTGGGTAAGAATAAGGAAGTGAATGTACTGATCGAAGGACATACGGATAATGTCCCATTAAGCGGCAAAGGAGCTTATAAAGATAATTGGGATCTGAGTGTGATTAGGGCAACGTCGATTGTAAAAATTCTTTTGGCTAATGGTGAAATTGATGCGAATAGATTAACCCCTGCAGGTAGAGGAGAATTCCTTCCACTTGATATTACAAATACGGTTGAAGGGAGAAAAAAGAACAGAAGAACGGAGATAATATTAACTCCTAAATTAGATGAGCTGTTCGAAATCTTAGGAACGAATTAAGTCATTTTGAGAATAGAATTGTAGACAGTTTCAATTTTGTCTACTTCAACTATTTGAATTTTAAGTTTGGAAGCGGTTATTTCTGTTTGGTTATATTTTGAGATATAGATTTGCTCAAAACCCAATTTGTCAGCTTCCAATATTCTTAAATTCACCCTATTCACCGGTCTAACTTCACCAGATAATCCTACTTCACCTGCAAAGCATATTTTGTTTGATAGAGAAATGCTTTCTGCGGAGGAAAGTAAAGCACATACAACACCCAAATCGATAGCAGGGTCATGTACTGTAATTCCTCCCGTAATATTTAGAAATACATCCTTGTGACTCATATCAAAGCCACAACTTTTTTCTAATACGGCTAAAAGCATGTTCAATCTTTTCTGATCGAAACCATTTGCCGAACGCTGAGGAGAGCTATATGCCGTAGAGCTAACCAATGCTTGTGTTTCTATAAGCAACGGTCTCATCCCTTCTATGGTAACAGAAATAGAAGTTCCACTAACTGGATCATCCCGCTCACTTATAAGCATCCGAGAGGGATTATTTACTTCGTTTAAACCGGTGCTTACCATTTCGTAAATACCTAATTCGTTTGTTGAACCAAATCGGTTTTTTGTTGTTCTCAAAAGTCGGTAAATATGATTTTGATCTCCTTCAAAATGAAGAACTGTATCGACCATATGTTCTAAGATTTTAGGTCCAGCTATATTTCCTTCTTTGGTAATATGACCGATTAGGAATACAGCAGTGGAACAACTTTTGGCATATTTTAACAACTCTATAGCACAAGTCCGTATTTGAGAAACACTTCCAGACGATGCTTCAACCATAGTTGTATGCGTGGTTTGAATAGAATCGATAATTAATATATTGGGTTCAATATTTTCTATTTGCTTGAAGATGTTTTCGAGAGATGTTTCACACAGGATGTAACAGTTTGAATTAGTTTCTCCAACTCTTTCTGCTCTCATTTTTATTTGCTGCTCACTCTCTTCACCTGAGACATAAAGTATTTTGCTGTTCACGTTCTGAAGAGCTAGTTGCAAAAGCAAAGTTGATTTTCCTATTCCAGGTTCTCCTCCGAATAAAACGATAGAGCCTTCTACTAATCCTCCGCCAAGTACCCGGTTGAGTTCTTTGTCTTTCAGGATAATTCTACTGTCTCCAGTAATTGTAATATCGTCTAGAGGTTGGGCAATGTTTTTCTGACTGGCTTTAGAACCAAACACATTACTGTTTTCAGAAGTTTTTTCCATTACTTCTTCAACGTAAGTATTCCATTCGTTACATGATGTACATTTCCCAATCCATTTAGGAGACTGCGTTCCGCAATTCTGACAATAAAATGCGGTCTTTATTTTAGCCATTCTGATTCTTATTTCTTCCAAGAATAGTAAGTCTGGCTAAAGCTAGAAATCCAACAATGATCACCATTATTGTTTGAGAGAACCAAACAACGTTTGCAAATACCATTGCCGGTTCGGATTTGATACTATATAACTCTGTAAGCAAACTTTGTACTACCAATTGGTAAGCGCCAACGCCACCTGGTGTGGGAAACACAATTCCAAAACTACCTAAAACAAGAACGGTAAGTCCATCGATCCATTCCAAAACAGAAACGGCCGGAGTTGAAAAAAAACATACATATACCATCAGGTAGTATCCAAGCCAAATAAGTACTGTGTGTAGAAAAAAACCTGTTTTATTATCCATTTTTAAAATGGATAATAAACCAGATTTGAAACCATCGATAAGCACTTTTACTTTATTAGCATATTTGGCCCACTTTGAATCACCTGTTTTAATCTTTATATACAATATATATGCGGCCACCAAGATGCTGACGAGTATTCCCAGAGCAATAATTATAATGAAATAATTATTAGCTAACAATTTGGTTAATGGGTTAATTAGATTCTTGATAAATAAATCAGATACAAAAGAATAGAGAAGTTGAGATTGAATAATAATTGTGAAAATAGCTAAGAGTATCAGGCAGATTAGGTCAAATCCTCGTTCTACTATTACACTACCTAATACCTTATTTAAAGGGATATTTTCTTGCTTGCTCAATATACCACACCTGGTTACTTCTCCCATTCTTGGTAAAGCTAAATTGGCCAAGTAGCCAACCATTACGGCATAAAATGTAGTTGATGTCTTTGGCGAATAGCCCAGTGGCTTTAATAAGATATTCCATCTAATAGCTCGGCTCCAATGACTTGCGATAGCAATACTCAATGAGAGCAAGATCCAAGAAAAATCAGTTTTCGCAAGATCCTCTAGTTGTCTATCAATGTCTAGTTTTCTGGATATCCACCATAAAATACCCAGTCCAATTGAAAGCGATAGGGTAAATTTAAGAATGGATTTTATTGTTGAATTCAAGGATAATTATTTAAGCCTACAAGGTAATGTTATCTATCAATCTTATTCCTTTAAATTGAACGGCAATGCACCCAATTATTGTATTAGAATCTGTCCAATTTTTAAGAGGTTTAAAAGATTCGGAATCAACTATTTCAAAGTACTCACAGTTCAATTCAGATAATTGATTGATTCTATTTATTGCGAAGCTCTTGGTATCGCTTACAGATAGATTCTTTGAAATGGATTTGCACTCTACCAGCGAAGAATAAATTATTGCAGCTGTGTTTTTTTCCTCTAAACTTAGTTTCTCGTTACGTGAACTAATTGCCAAGCCATTTTGTTCTCTTACCGTATCGCAGCCAATAATTTTAACAGGAATATTATTCTCTTTTACATAGTACCTAATTATTTGGAGCTGTTGGAAATCTTTATTTCCAAAATAAGCTGAGTCTGGCTCAATTATTCTGAAAAATTTCTCTAAAATAAACGCTACTCCTTTAAAGTGTTTTGGTTTAATTGCTCCTTCTAGTGTCTCGTCTATTTTGTTTAATTCAATAGAATTCAGTTCAGCCTCAATATTTTCACTGTCGTATAAATCTTCTTGAAGCGGAGTGAACAGAATGTCACAATTGGCCTTAGAAAGTAATTCTGCATCGCGGTCTAGATTCCTCGGATATTTTTTAAGCTCGTCTTTATTTCCAAATTGAGTAGGGTTAACAAAAATAGAGCAAACGGTTATGTTATTTTCTCTTGAAGCCCTTTTAACAAGCCCTAGGTGCCCAAAGTGTATTGCGCCCATTGTTGGAATAAATCCGATTTTACGATCTTCATCTTTCAAGCTTTGAAGAAATTCAAAGAGCTCGACTTTAGATGAGATTATTTTCATAGCAACTGAGAATGAAAATTAGTATTAGTTTTTCGATGAAAATAGCTCGACTTCAAAGCCTACCAACGAAACAAAGCTAGTGGATTTATTGAAAATGTGGCCATTTTTCAGTACTTTTGTACACTAAATATCATACTATTATTATGGATAAGCCTAAAGTGTTATTTGTATCGCAAGAAATCTCTCCATATGTTCCGGAATCGAATATTTCTAACATTGCTAGAAATCTTCCGCAAGGAATAAAAAAGAAGGGTAAGGAAATAAGAATTTTCATGCCAAGATATGGGTGTATTAACGAGCGAAGACATCAATTGCATGAAGTAATTCGATTGTCAGGTATGAATATCATTATTGATGATATGGATCACCCATTAATTATCAAGGTGGCGTCTATACAGCCAGAAAGAATTCAAGTGTACTTTATTGATAATGAAGATTACTTTCAGAGAAAATTCACTTTGCAAGATGATAAAGGAAAGTTTTTTAAGGATAATGATGAAAGAGCAATATTTTTCTGTAGAGGAGTAGCCGAGTCTATGAGAAAGTTGGGATGGGCTCCAGATATCATTCACTGTCAAGGTTGGATGACAGCACTTCTTCCTTTATACATTAAGAAAGTATATAAAGATGATCCTATTTTTGAAAACTCAAAAGTGATATTCTCCGATTATAATGATGGCTTTGATGGTTCATTGAATAAAAAGTTTGCAGAGAAAGCTTTAGTCGATGAAGTGAAAATAGAAGACTTGAAATTGGTTGAGGATCCATCTTTTGAGAACTTAAATAGAATTGGAGTCGAGATGTCGGATGCTGTTATTAAGGGTAATGATGATCTCGGAAAGGACATGGATAAGTTTATTTCTGGATTGAGCAAACCCGTATTAGATCATCAGGGTGATGATTATATTGATGCGTATTCTGATTTTTACGATCGAGTAATGTCATCGGAAGAAGTCTTATCTTAATCCATAGATAAATTTTCATAATAGCTTACGTTCATCTTTTCGTTTGAAGTGCAAATATTGCGAACATGATTAATACAAGCGTTAGGAGTTAGATGATAAATAAAATTTTCACAATATTTTTTATTGCAGTACTATTTACTGGTTGTACAGAAGATGATCCTGCATCAATAGGAGCTGCTATTCTGGATGAACAAAGCAAGCCAATAGGTAATTACGATGAATCTTTAGTTCCTTTAGCGTATACCGTTAAAACAGGAGGGATCAAAACGAGCAATCAGGAAGTTGAAATCCTAGGCAGCTATGAGGATCCAATATTTGGCAATGTAAGTGCATCTTTTGTTGCTCAATTTCAATTACCAGCAGACCCATTTCCACAAGGGGAATTCTCGTCAATAGACTTGAAAATAACATATAAAGGCGATGCATATCCCAACAATACGACCTCGTTAAGTGCCCAAACATTTGAAGTATTTGAGTACAAAGACACCATAAACCCCAAGCTAAGTATAGATAATGATTATTATTCTGATGATGATATTTCAACTAAAATAAATTTGTCTAACGTTCTAGGAACAACTACAATAGTTCCAAATATTGGGGAGGGTAACATATTATCCATAGTATTAGATCCTCTTTTTGGTCAAGCCCTGCTTGATAGCCTGACTGTCCAAAATAATGCAGGAAACCTCAATAATTCGAGGCTCAGAGTTGTGTTGGAAGGACTTTATGTTAAATCAAATAATGTAAATCAGTTGAATGGAGAAGGAACACTGATGTATTTAGATATGACGGATTTTGAATCTAAGCTAACATTATACAGTTCATATATGGATGAGAATGGAAGTGTTGTGGAAGAAGAATATCGGCTAAGGGCTGGAAATCAATCGGCAAGATATAATGTATTCGAACACGATTATTCGACATCATCTATCGCTTTTGGGAGCACTGTAGCGACAAATGATAATTTATTTATTCAACCTCTTGATGGTTCAAATGTTTTAATAAAATTCGGAGATAGCTTGAGTTCTTATCCGTGGGCACAAGGAACAATCAACAATGTTACTCTTGCTTTAAAGGTAAATACAGTGTTAAGTGCAGGTTATGAAAAGCCATCCACTTTTGAAGCATTAGAGCTAAATAATGAAGGAGAATTGGGTGTGCGATATGAAGATGAAAGTTCTACTCTTTTTTACACGACCTCGGGGCCTATTATTAACGGAGAGTACAGACTTAATATCACCAAGTATATTGATAAATTAGTAAAAGGTGAAAGCGAGAATAACGGATTACTAATTACCCCAATTGATAGAAGGATTGCTGGAGATCGCGTAGTATTTAATGGTTTTAATAGTATACTTGATAGGTCGAGAGTAATAATCACATACACAACTCCTTAATTTATGTGCGGAATAGTTGGCTACATAGGCCCAAAAGATGCGTATCCAATTTTAATGAAGGGATTAAGGCGATTGGAATATCGTGGATATGATAGTGCCGGTGTTGCCTTATTAAATGGTAAGGTTAATCTATACAAGTGTAAAGGCCGTGTAGATGATTTAGAAGCTCATATAGGTGATAGATCAGTAGACGGTACTATTGGGATTGGGCATACACGATGGGCCACCCACGGTGTCCCGAATGACGTAAATGCCCATCCTCATTGTTCAGACGAAACGGAACTTAGTATTATTCATAACGGAATTATTGAAAACTATCTAACTCTTAGAAAGGAATTAGAAAATAGAGGACACGTATTTAAGAGTGATACGGATACGGAGGTGCTAGTTCATCTTATTCAGAATGTGAAAAATTCGGAAAAGCTAGAACTCGTAGAAGCTGTTAGGATTGCACTGTCACAGGTAGTAGGTGCCTATGCTGTCGTTATTATGTCTAAGGATGATTCAGATACTTTGGTTGTCGCGAAGAAGAGTAGTCCATTAGTTATAGGAATAGGAGAGGATGAATTTTATATTGCCTCTGATGCAACACCAATTGTTGAGTACACTAGAAACGTGGTTTACTTGGAGGATGGGGATATTGCAGTAGTACCGAGAAATGGGGAGCTTAAGATTAAAAATATTAAGAATAAAGAGGTTATTCCTTATGTGCAGGAGTTACAGTTACAACTGGAAGAGCTAGAGAAAGGTGGATACCCACACTTTATGTTAAAGGAGATTTACGAGCAACCAAGGTCTATTAGAGATAGTATGCGGGGTAGAGCGAGTATTTCAAGAGGCACTGTTCGACTAGGTGGTATAGTCGATTTTGAGCAAAAATTTATAAAGGCGCAACGAATAATAATAGTTGGATGTGGAACATCTTGGCACGCAGGACTAGTAGGAGAATATCTTTTTGAAGAACTTGCTAGAATTCCTGTTGAGGTTGAATATGCTTCAGAATTTAGATATAGGAATCCAATCATTAATGAGAACGATATTGTAATTGCAATTTCACAATCTGGAGAAACTGCGGATACATTAGCTGCAATAAATTTGGCGAAATCCAAAGGAGCAACGATCATTGGAATATGTAATGTGGTAGGCTCATCGATAGCTAGAGCTACTGATGCGGGATCATATACACATGCAGGACCAGAAATAGGTGTTGCTTCAACAAAAGCATTTACTGCTCAAGTAACTATACTTACGTTGATGGCTATGCAAATAGGCAAAATGAAAGGTCATATTCCAAAAGCACGTTTCAATCAGCTGCTTACAGAAATTAAAAATGTACCCAAAAAGGTTAAAGAGGTATTAAAAACAAACGATCAGATAGAGAAGATAGCCGAGATATTTAAAGATGCTAGCAATTTCTTATATCTAGGAAGAGGGTTGAATTTTCCTGTCGCTTTAGAAGGTGCTCTTAAATTGAAAGAAATATCTTACATACATGCCGAAGGATATCCAGCCGCTGAAATGAAGCATGGTCCAATTGCATTGATTGACGCTGAAATGCCCGTTGTTGTTATTGCAACTAAAATGAGCAACTACGAAAAAACTGTTAGTAATATTCAGGAGGTTAAAGCTAGAGGAGGGAAACTAATTGCTCTGGTTACCAAAGGAGATACTATGGTTAGTAAAATGGCAGATTATGTTATTGAAATTCCAGAAGTAGATGAGATTTTTGTCCCAATGGTTTCAGTCGTTCCGTTGCAATTACTTTCGTATCACATCGCATTAAAAAGAGGTTGTAATGTTGATCAACCTCGGAACTTGGCAAAGTCCGTTACAGTAGAATAGTTAAGGCGAAAAAATACCCCAAAGAATAAATCTTTGAGGTATTTGCTAATTCGGTATAGACTATTTAGCCGCTTCAAATCTTTCTGAAACTTCTTTCCAGTTAACTACATTCCAAAAAGCTGCAATGTAATCTGGTCTTCTGTTTTGATAGTTCAAATAGTAAGCATGTTCCCAAACGTCTAATCCTAAAATTGGAGTACCAGGACATTCCGCTATATCCATTAAAGGATTATCTTGATTTGCACTAGAGCACACACATAATGAGCCATCTGCGTTTACACATAACCAAGCCCATCCAGAACCAAATCTTGTTGCGCCAGCTGTTGCAAATTTTTCTTTAAATGCATCTAAAGATCCAAATGCACTATTAATTGCATCTGCAAGGGCACCAGTTGGTTCGCCACCTCCGTTTGGAGAAAGGGTAGACCAGAATAATGAATGATTGAAATAACCTCCACCGTTATTTCTAACAGCAGGTGAATGCTTTGAAATATTCGCAAGGATATCTTCTATCGATTGTCCTTCTATATCCGTTCCGGCAATAGCGTTGTTCAGATTGGTTGTATACGCATTGTGGTGTTTGCCATGATGAATCTCCATGGTTTCTTTGTCAATATGAGGCTCTAAGGCATCAGTTGCATATGGTAATTCAGGTAGTTCAAAAGCCATAATTATTTGTTTTAAATGTTAATTGGGTCCTAAATGTATAAAATTAGCCAGTAATAAAATCAAATTATTGAGCTTCTTCTCTTACTGTCTCTATTGCTTTAATTAATATTTTATCAATCGAATGAACAATAGGATAATAGGCGGCACTATTCCATAAGTTTCGACCGATGTTCGCTTTAATATGTGTTTTAAGATAAGAGTATAATTTTTTGTCTTTTTCTTGAGGAATGGGACCTTCATGTTCGGCGATAAATTCTTGGAACTTTCTAAACGTCTCATCCGAAACTTGGTATTCTGTGATAAATTTATTTAAATCATATTCATCTAGAATAGCAGATCTGTCTCTGTCAATTACTTCGAAAGCAAATCGAATTACCAGCCCAGAATGCATCGCAAAATTAACGTAGCTGTTATTAATTTTAGATGTGTCTAGCGGAATATAAATATCAGGCATTATTCCACCTCCACCATATACAGTACGGCCTCCTACAGTTTTATAAATCAAGGAATCTGGGAAGTTGATGCTATCTTTATTAACTAGTTCGCCATTTTTATATCTATCGTGATAATCTTCATAATATTCTTTGTTCCCTTTTCCATATGGTTTTTGAATACATCTACCAGAAGGGGTATAGTAGCGTTGTGTTGTAAGTCGTACAACCGATCCGTCGTGTAATTTGTGTTGTTCGTTTACTAATCCTTTTCCAAACGATCTTCTGCCAATTATGATTCCTTTATCATTGTCTTGCACTGCTCCAGTTACAATTTCACTTGCAGACGCTGACCCTTCATCAATTAATATGGCCAGTTGTTTACCTTGAAATGAAGTTGCTCTTTGTGCAAAAAATTGATTTTCTGAACGTGCTCTACCTTTTGTGCTCACAATTAAAGTATTCTCAGGTAGGAACTCATCCGCGATATTAATTGCGGCATCAAGATAACCTCCACCATTACCTCTTAAATCGATGATTAAATTCTGAAGATCATTCTCATTTAATTCTTCCATAGCTTTAATTACCTCTTCGTAAGTGGTAGCAGCAAATTTGGAGATTTTTATATATCCAGTGTTGATGTTGAGCATGTAGCTTATTTCTACACTAGTTAATGGAATCTTTCTTCTTCTAATGTCGAATATGAGAAGATCTCTTACTCCTTTACGTTTAATACCTACTTGTACAAGTGTACCACTTTCGCCTTTAAGTTTAGAGATAACATCTTTTGTGGTAACTCCATTTCCTGCAACAAGTTGCGTGTCGATTTCTATAATTCGATCTCCTGCCATCAAGCCGAGCATCTCAGAAGGGCCACCTGTTATTGGCCAGATAACCAATATGGTATCGTTGATAATATTGAACTCAATTCCAATGCCTTCATAGTTTCCTTTTAAGGACTCGTCCATAGATTTAAACCGATTCGCATTGATATACATGGAATGCGGATCAAGTTTTTCAAGAACAGAATTTATTGCTACATCCGAAAGCTGACTCATGTTAACTGTGTCAACATATTCATCTTCTATATAAGACATGACCTTATTTAGCTTTCGAAGACCATCGGGAGGTTTGGCGAAAAAGGTGACAGGTTTCTCGTTAGGAAAATTTAGCATGCCATTTAATAACCATCCCAGTATAAAGGCAATAGATAGCAGAATAGGAAAATAGATAATCCTTTTTAACACGTTCAGATGATATTCAAATTCGAACTCTTAATCAATATTTATTTGGTCTACTTCAATTTCAGACTGTTTTAAAAAAGCTAATCCGGCATCGTCTTTATATGCATTAATAAAAACAACTCTTGTAATTCCTGCCTGAAGAATTAGTTTACTACACTCCTTACATGGAGACAAGGTTAAATATAACGTACTCCCGTGAGAATTGTTCGTCGATTTGGCAACTTTCATAATTGCATTTGCTTCCGCATGCAATACGTACCACAATGTTTTTCCGTCACTGCTTTCACAACTATTGTCGAATCCACCAGGAGTACCGTTGTATCCATCGGATATAATCATCCCGTTTTTGACAATAATTGCACCTACTTTTTTACGCGTGCAATGAGATAACTTCCCCCATTCGAGAGCTAAACGGAGATATGCCTTGTCATATCTTTCTTGTTTTGCTTTATCCTCGAATTTAACAGCACTCATTTCTGAAAAGATTTAGATTAGAATCACCAAAGAATTATTAAAAACAGAAAGAAGCGAAAAGCTAAATTTTCACTTCTTTCTGTTTAGTACCCAGAGCCGGGATCGAACCGGCATGGGTTGCCCCACTGGTGTTTGAGACCAGCGCGTCTACCAATTCCGCCATCTGGGCAAGTCTAATTTCATACCTGAAATAGAGCTTACAAAAGTAGATAATTGTTTCCAATCAAGAAAGACAAATTGTAACATCTTATTATCTTGGTTAAATAGGTGGATTTTATTAGCTTTGCAGCCCGTTTTTATTCGGGTGAATAGAAAGTTATTAAAGAAGTATGGATACAATAGTTAAATTTTTTCCAGGAAGAGCTACCAAAGACCTTGCGTTTAGCATAGCGTCTGATTATGGAAGTGAGCTAGGAAATGTATCTATTTTCAATTTTAGTGATGGTGAGTTTCAGCCTTCTTACGAAGAAACAATCCGTGGTGCGAATGTTTTCATTATTCAATCAACACCTCCTCCACATGAAAATATTTTTGAACTATTAATGATGATTGATGCTGCTAAAAGAGCATCAGCGAAAGAAATTATTGCCGTAGTTCCTTTTTTGGGCTATGCAAGACAGGATAGGAAAGATAAATCTAGAGTTGGGATTACCTCTAAGTTGGTTGCAAACTTGTTGCAAACGGCAGGTATGACTAGACTAATCACAATGGACCTACATGCCGATCAGATTCAAGGATTTTTTGAAGTACCTGTAGATCATCTATATGCATCTACTTTGTTTATTCCATATATACAGAGTCTTAATCTCGATCCTGATAATTTAGTAATAGCGGCACCAGATACTGGTGGAACTAAGAGAGCTAATGTATATGCTAAGTATTTGGGAGCAGGATTAGCAGTAGGGTATAAAGAAAGAAAAGTTGCCAATCAAGTTCAAGATTTGATGTTAATTGGTGATGTTGAAGGAAAAGATGTCATTCTCGTTGATGATATGGTTGATACGGCTGGAACTCTTATGAAAGCTGTGGATGTGATATTTGAAAAAGGAGCTAAATCGGTAAGAGCGTTATGTACACATGCGGTTCTTTCTGGAGAAGCATATGAGAGAATAGAGGCATCGAGAATAACAGAATTGGTGGTAACGGATTCTTTACCATTAAAAAAAGAATGTAGTAAGATCAAAGTACTTTCTGTGAGCGATTTGTTTGCCAAGGTTATAACTAACGTGGTAAAACTAGAATCAATAAGTTCACACTTTGTAGTATAATTAAATAAACAATAAGATGAAATCAGTAGAGGTAAGTGCATCACCAAGAAAAGAAGTTGGTAAGAAAGATTCTAAGCAATTAAGAATAGATAATAGAGTTCCTTGTGTTCTTTATGGTGGAAAAGATCTTAGACACTTCTCTATCCACGAAAATGATTTTAGAAAAGTTGTTTATACTCCAGAAGTATTTAGGATGGATATTGACGTTGAAGGAACGAAAGTGAAAGCTGTAATGCAGGATATTCAGTTTCATCCTGTTACGGATAGAATTATCCACGTAGATTTTATCGAACTTTTTGATGATATTAAAGTGAAAGTAGATCTTCCTGTAAGACTGAACGGTATATCTAAAGGTGTGCTTAACGGTGGTAAGAGAAGATTTAAACTGAAAAAGTTAAGAACATTAGGTCTACACAAAGATTTCCCTGAATTCATCGATATAGATGTTACGAAGTTGAGAATTGGTCAATCGATAAAAGTTGAGGATATTGTTATCAATGGTCTTGAGTTTTTAGATCCACCTAACCGCGTTATCGTTGCTATTAAAACTGCTCGTGCTCTAATTGAAGAATTAGAAGAGGAAGAAGAGGAAGAAGAAGGTGAAGAAGGAGCAGAGGGATCTGAAGGAGGAGATGCACCTGCAGAAGGCGGAGACGCACCTGCTGCTGAATAAGCTTATTCTTAAATAACACAATCTTTTGTGAAATTTCTAATCGTAGGTTTAGGGAATATTGGAGATGAATATCTCGAAACTAGACACAACGTTGGATTTAAAGTACTTGATGCTCTCGTAAAGGATACTTTAGAGGATTTTGAGACGGATAAGCTGGGAGATGTTGCTAGAGTTAAGTTTAAGGGAAGAAAATTAGTTCTACTTAAACCCTCTACTTACATGAACCTTAGTGGTAAGGCTGTCAACTATTGGTTGCAAAAGGAAAAAATACACCCAAGTAAACTTTTGGTAATTGTTGATGATATCGCACTTCCATTTGGATCGTTACGTATGCGAGACAAAGGAAGTGACGGAGGTCACAACGGGTTAAAGAGTATCGATGAAACTCTTGGCGGTAATCGTTATTCCCGTCTAAGGTTTGGTGTTGGGAACGAATTTTCTAGAGGTAAGCAGGTTGAGTATGTTCTTGGAGAGTGGAGTGCCGAACAGCAAGACCTACTAAAAGAACGTTTGGATCAAGCCTGTAAAATGCTTCAAAGTTTTTCTGTAATTGGTACCGAGAAAACAATGTCGGCTTTCAATAATAAATAAAATAACGATCACGTATTCTGCTTGTTATGCAAATCTTGTTTATTTTTGCCAGCGTAAGAAAACGCTACAGTTCGTATTAATAACTAATACAAAACATGATTTACAACAATGTATTTTCCTCATCTCAGAAGGTGGGCTTTGATTATCACAATCATTGGCACCACGAATATTACAAAAGCACAACTAATTCTTAATTCAGTATCTACGCCGGAAACCATTTCATTTATAGACTTCAACGCAACTGGCTTTTCACCTAATCCTATACAAGGTCAATTAAATTCAAATACATGGTCAATTAATGGCTTAAGCGATGGAGATTTGGATTTCTCATTTCTTGGAACCACAGGCGACTATGCTAGAGGCATAAGTGGTGGAGGAGTTACAACTGGTGGCGTGTATAGTTTTAATACGGGAACGTCTAATGTTTTAGGTGTTCAATCTATCGGATCGGACATGACCCCAGGTGAAGTGATCTTAAAAGTTGAAAATGGATCTTCGACCGAGTTGAATAGTTTGAATATTACTTATAAACTATGGGAGTATAACGACCAAGATCGATCAAATTCTATATCTTTTTCTTATTCCATAGACAACCAAACATATATTTCGGTACCTAGTTTGGATTTTTTGTCAAATGAGTTGGGTGATGGGTCACCAACTTGGGACTCAACCGAATTTACAATTACGTTACTTTCAAATTTTCCAATTGGGGATTATATATACCTTAAATGGTCTTTTGATGATAACAACGGAACAGGAAGTAGAGATGAATTAGGGATAGGAGATATAAGTATTTTGGGAGAAATTATTACTTCACAAATAAGTATACCAACAAAAATGAACATCTTCCCTAATCCTACAAGAGGCAGTGTAACTGTATCATCGGAGTATTATATTAACTCCATTGATTTATTTAATGAGAAAGGTACATTTCTTAACCGTTTCTATGGTGTTATCTTAGATTTGAATAAATATGAAAATGGGCTATATTTTATTACGATTAATGCAAATAACACTCAGGTAATTAAAAGAATTGTAAAAATGGACTAGCTTTATAGATAGTATAAGATTTATGACGCATATAGACGAATATAACGATACAATGATTCAAGTCCTCGAATTGATATGGGGATCTGGATATATGTCGCCTGGTGGTGAAGGAAATGTATTAAATCTATTTGAAGGTCTTGATTTAAAGGATAAAAGAATACTGGATATAGGTTGTGGCTTGGGAGGTCCTGCTTGTTATTTGGCAGAGAAATTTGGTGCTTCTGTTACAGGAATTGATATTGAAAAACGATTAATAGAGCATTCAAAAGCTTATTCTTTGAAAAAAGGAACTGCGGATAAAACTAATTTTATTCTCGTTGAGCCAGGTTCTTTGGATTTTCCGGATGAAGAATTTGATTATGTTTTTAGTATTGGTGCCTTCACTCAAATTGAAGGAAAAAGCAGCATGTATCTCGAATGTCTTCGGGTACTTAAGAATGGCGGATGTTTTACTAGTTATGAATGGTTAAAATCCATTGACTATATCAGTGAAGAAATGCAAAATTTCTACCAGTTAGATGGATTGACTTATGCCATGCAAACATTTGAGGAGCAGGTTTTTGTGCTAAAGCAAAGTGGATTTAGTAAAGTAGATCAGTTTGATTGTTCGCAATGGTATAAAAAACAAGCGCACAATGAAATTGCTGATATTAATTACGTTTATAAGGACACACTGATAGATCTAATAGGCGAAGAAACAACAGATCACTACATCGAAGCTTGGAATGCTATGTTAACTGTAATTGACAATGATGAACTTGTGCAGAGTTATTGCAAAGCTTACAAACTAGCCTAGCAATTTAGAGAAGCTTATCTCTTCCATCAATTTCCCTTCCAAAGTATCAATCGGAATTCTCTCTTGTTTCATTGTATCTCTATATCTAATTGTAACAGAATTATCGTTCAATGAATCGTGATCTACAGTAACCGAAAAAGGTGTCCCGATCGAATCTTGTCTTCTATATCTTTTGCCGATAGAATCTTTTTCATCGTATTGACAATTCATTTCAAATTTCAATCTATCGATAATCTCACGAGCTTTTTCAGGCAACCCATCTTTTTTAACTAGAGGCATTACTGCAACTTTAACAGGAGCCAAAGCTGCAGGTAACTTCAAAACAATTCTTGAGCTTCCATCTTCCAATTGTTCTTCTGTAAACGAGTTAGATAATACGGCCAAGAACATTCGATCTAATCCAATTGACGTTTCAACGACATATGGCACATAGTTCTCATTATCCTCCGAATCAAAGTACTGTAATTTCTTACCAGAGAATTTTTCATGTTGCTTCAAATCAAAATCGGTCCTAGAATGAATTCCTTCTAATTCTTTGAATCCAAAAGGAAATTCAAATTCGATATCACATGCTGCATTTGCGTAGTGGGCCACTTTAAGATGATCATGAAACCGATACGATTCAGCTGGTATGCCAAGCCTTTCGTGCCATTTCTGACGAGCTTCCTTCCAGTAGTCATACCATTTCATTTCTTCTCCTGGCTTCACGAAAAATTGCATTTCCATTTGCTCAAACTCTCGCATTCTGAATATAAACTGACGAGCGATAATTTCATTTCTAAATGCTTTTCCGATTTGAGCTATTCCAAATGGGAGTTTCATTCTACCCGATTTGTAAACGTTTAAGAAATTCACGAAGATGCCCTGAGCAGTTTCTGGTCTTAAATGTATTTTGCTTGCATCTTCAGCCACAGCTCCCATATCTGTTGAGAACATTAGATTGAATTGTTTAACGTCGCTCCAGTTCTTAGATCCGCTCACTGGATCTGCAATCTCTAAATCGATAATTAAGTCGCGAAGTGCGTCTAAATTATTTTCATCTAGGGCAGACTTCATACGGTCGTTTACATCATCAATCTTTTTCTGATTGTCAAGTACTCTTCCATTAGTAGATCTAAACTCGGATTCGTTAAAAGAGTCTCCAAAACGTTTAGCTGCCTTTTTAACTTCTTTGATGATTTTGCCGTTTATTTTTTCGATGTAGTCTTCTAATAATACATCAGCGCGGTATCTTTTTTTAGAATCTTTATTATCGATTAATGGATCGTTAAACGCATCAACATGGCCAGAGGCTTCCCAAACTCGCGGGTGCATAAATATTGCAGAATCAATTCCTACTATATTTTCGTGCATTTGCACCATCGATTTCCACCAATAACTTTTAATGTTGTTTTTCAATTCAACACCCATTTGGCCGTAATCGTAAACGGCTCCTAATCCATCGTAAATATCGCTGGACTGAAAGATAAACCCATACTCTTTAGAATGAGCTACTATCTTTTTCATCATATTTTCATCTGCTGCCATGGCGCAAATGTAAGATAAACCCAAATCATTCTTTATCTTTGCATTATGATAATTGTAGAAGATACGCTGGTTTCAGAAGACATCCTGGATGTGAAATTTGTATGCGACTTGAAGGCCTGTAAAGGCAAATGTTGCGTAGCTGGTGATGAAGGTGCACCTTTAGAGGAGGATGAGATCGAAATCCTGGAGGAGATTAGAGATAAGGTAGAGCCTTATATGACAGAGGAGGGCAAGGCTGCAATTGCAAAGCAAGGCGTTTATGTTGTTACAGACGACAATGAATTGGCAACCCCGTTAGTGGGGGATGAACAATGTGCATATGTATTTTTTGAAAAAGGGACTGCCAAGTGTGCTATTGAAAGAGCTGAATCAGAGGGGAAAATTGACTTCAAAAAACCAATTTCATGTCACTTATATCCTATTCGGATAACCAAGAATGAAAATTTCGATGCGGTGAATTATCACAAGTGGGTAGTTTGTGAATGGGCATGTGTTTATGGAGATAAATTGGATGTTCCTGTGTATGAATTCCTTAAAGAACCATTGATTCGAAAATTCGGTCAAGATTGGTATACACAGATCGAAATTGCCGCTGAGCTTAAGAAGCAGAGCAAACAAGAATAGAAAGTTTTACATTTCTGTGACAAAAGTCACATTTTAAGATTTTAATCTTGTCTCAAGAAGACAAATTTGAATTTAGAACATTTACATATAATTGCTTTCACGCATAAGGACATTTCTCTGGATGAAATCAGTCGATTTCACTTGGAAGAAAAGACTTACGATAAACTTCTTGTTGATCTAAAAGAGAAAACAGGAGTAGAGGAGTTGATGTATTTATGTACTTGCAATCGAGTTGAATTCCTGGTTGTTACGAAAAAAAAAACGGATAGTGAATTTGTAAAAAACTTTTTTGAATCATTTGAGCCCACCTCGAAACTAGAAAGTATAGAAACTATTTTATCTAGAATAAATGTTATCAGTGGTGAGGGAGCTGTGAAACATTTGTTAAAAGTCGCTTCTTCTTTGGAATCGTTAGTGGTAGGTGAGCGTGAGATAATATCGCAAGTGAGAAAAGCCTTTGAGCATTGTAAGGCTATTGGAATTACGGGCGAGTTAATAAAGCTTACAATCAATCATGCTGTTACGACTGCAAAAGAGATTTATACCAAAACCGATATTTCGAGGAATCCAGTGTCTGTAGTTTCATTGGCCTATCGAAAGTTAAAAGAATATAACATCCAACCAGATGCCCGTTTTCTAATTATTGGTGCTGGGGAGACAAATGAGAAGATGGCGAGTTACCTAAAGAAACATCACTTTGGGAATATGAGCGTGTTTAATAGAACTTTTAAAAATGCGGAAAGACTTGCAGTAAAATTGAAGGGGAAGGCCTTTGGACTGGAAGATCTGAAAATCTATTCGAAAGGATTTGATGTAATTATTACTTGCACCGGTTCTACAGATCCGATTATCACCCCAGAAATATATACTTCTTTACTTGCTGGGGAATCAAATAAAAAAACGGTTGTAGATCTTGCTTTGCCGAACGATTTAGATCGGGATGTATTGAAAGATAATTCTATAAATCTTATTGATATAGATACGTTGAAGGTTTTGGCCGAAAGTAATCTTCAGAAGAGGAAGAAAGAGTTATTGAAATGTGAAGGGATATTGAACGAGAATTTAGACTCGTTTAAAATGTTATTTGACTTTAGAAATGTGGAGTTAGCCATGAAAGGGGTGCCAGCTAAAGTGAAAGAAATTAAAGAAAAAGCATTATCAGAAGTATTTCAAAAAGAAATAGAAGGCTTAGATGACAATGCAAAAGAGGTGCTTGATAGAGTAATGGAGTATATGGAGAAGAAATATATTTCTGTTCCCATGAAAATGGCTAAAGACATCCTTGTTAAACCTAACGACAAAAAGCTTTCCTGAAAACGAAAGATCCTTAAGATGGAGAAGAAAATTATTATCGGATCACGGGGTAGTGATTTAGCCCTTTGGCAAGCCAATCATGTGCAAGGTCAGCTAAAAGCCTTAGGCTTAGATTCTGATATTAAGATTATTAAGACGCAAGGGGACAAGATTCAACATTTGAGTTTTGATAAGATGGAAGGTAAAGGATTCTTTACCAAAGAGATTGAAGAAGCATTGTTGAATAAATCAATTGATCTTGCAGTTCACTCACACAAAGATTTAGAAACAACAAATTCAGAAGGACTAATCATTGGTGCTGTATCGCGAAGAGAAGATCCCAGAGAGTATCTCATCGTAAAAAAGGAATCGGTAGACATTACGAAGAAGTTTTTCTTAAAGGGAGGTGCCGTGGTTGGAACCTCATCGGCAAGAAGGAAAACACAACTTTTGTCTTTTAGAAATGATATAAAAATTAAAGATTTGAGAGGTAATGTGCCTACTCGAATTAAGAAACTTAGAATAGAGGATTACGATGCCATTATGCTTGCGGTGGCCGGAGTTGAGAGATTGGAGATTAATCTGGATGAGTTTCATGTTGAAAAATTGAATCCAAAAGAATTTATTCCTTCACCAGCCCAAGGAGTGTTGGGTTTACAGATTAGAGAAGAAGATGAGGATTTATTGGCTGCATTAAGCCCTATGAATGATTCGTTGGTTCAAGATAAAATAGGTATTGAAAGAGGCGTACTTCGTTTAATGGACGGAGGTTGCCAGTTACCACTTGGCGTTTACTGCGAGAAGGAAGAAGGCACATATAAAATATGGGCAGTTTTATCTCAAAAGTTTAGTGANTTTCCTAAGAGAGTATATTGGGAAACCAAGAAGGTAGAGGGCGCATCGCAAAAAGTACATGATCTATTAATGGCTAAGACTGATCTTAAGGTTTTTATCACAAGAGATATTGACGAGAAAGGATATTTGGCAAAATCAATGACAGCAAATGGTGTTGAATTGATTGGAAAGTCAATGATCGAAATAGCTAGGGTGGAATTCTATGAAAATGCCCGAACGGACTGGGTGTTCTTTAGTAGTTCAAATGCAGTCAATCATTTCTTTAGTCAAGATCCAAAAATGAAGGACAATATGAAATTTGGAGCAATAGGTTCTGCCACTGCAAAGACCTTAAATGAGAAAGGTTTTCGGGTAGATTTTATTGGTGACTCACCAAATACTGAATTGGTTGGAGATCAATTTTCTAACATTGTTGAAGGGCAGTCTATACTTTTTCCTGGAGCAGTACAATCTTTGAGAACAGTTCAGAAGCAACTTAAAGGATCGAGTGAGATATTGGATCTGTCTGTTTATGAAACAATGCTTAAAAAGGAGGAGGCTCCAGATGCGGATGTGTATATATTTACAAGTCCATCTAATGTAGAAGCATTCTTTAGTACAAATAGAATCCCCTTAGATAAGAGAGTAATTGCTATAGGACCAAGCACAAAGAAAAGATTGGAGAACTACACAACCGATTCATTATATCTCCCGTATGTTCCTTCCGAACTTGCGATTGTTGATACCATTTTTAGCCTTAATTAGTATGGAAATTAGACCAAGAAGATTACGAAAGAATAGCATCATTAGAGATTTAGTTGCGGAGACTAGATTATCTAGAGATATGTTTATCTATCCTTATTTCGTTTGTAAAGGAACCAAAGTAGTTAGTGAAATTAAGTCGATGCCAGGTATAAATCATTACTCGGTAGATACCTTGATTGAAGATGTAGCAGAGGGTTTGAAAATCGGGATTAACAAAATTCTTCTTTTTGGCGCCAACGAAATGAAAACGGATAATGGCTCCTCGTCATACGACAAGAATAATGTAATAGGTCAGTCTATTCGAGAATTAAAAAAGCGGTTTGGAGATGATATCTATATAGTAACAGACGTGTGCCTTTGTGGCTATACATCACATGGTCATTGTGGTTTGCTAAATGATGGATATGTGGATAACGATAGTTCTTTAAATGCATTGACTGCTATGGCGTTGATGCATGCGGAAGCAGGTGCAGATATGGTATCGCCTTCAGATATGATGGATGGAAGGGTAGAGGCGATTAGAGAGGTGCTAGATGAAAATAAGTATAGCGACGTTGCTATAATGTCTTATGCAGTTAAGTACGCATCCTCTTATTATGGACCATTTAGAGATGCCGCAGATTGTACACCGCAAGGAGGAGATCGGAAATCCTATCAGATGGATGTTAGAAATAAAAACGAGGGATTAAAAGAAGCCGATTTAGATGAGCTCGAAGGCGCAGATATACTTATGGTAAAACCGGCATTAGCTTATTTAGATATAATAAAGTCGGTTAAAGAAAATACCAACCTGCCCGTAGCATGCTATAATGTTTCGGGAGAATATAGTATGCTAAAGAATGCCGCAATAAACGGATTAGTGGATGAAGAACAAATGGTGATGGAAAACATGTATGCTTTTGCAAGAGCTGGGGCCGATATTATTATTAGCTATCATACAAAAGACATTCTAAAGAACAATTGGATAAAATAGGATTTTAAATAGCTGTATAAGTCACATACTAAAATAGTTGAGAATAGTATTTTAAGCATCGAATTATCTGGTAAAATAGAATCACCAGTTAACTTTCATATTTTTGTGTATCTTCTGGAATGATTTTGGACGATTAGTGGAAAACAGGCATATGAAATATTTATTTCTTCTATTATTAAGCTTAGGCTTAACATCTTCGTCGTATTGCGAAGAATATTTTTCCTCTAATACCTCCGAAGTGAAGTTCTTTTCTTGGGCTCCTATGGAAGACATTGAAGCGGTAAATACTGAGTCTAAATCTTTCCTTAAAAGAGAAGATAATTCGATAGTAGTAAGAGTTCCGATTAAAGATTTCGTTTTCCATAAAGCGTTGATGCAAGAGCATTTTAATGAGAACTACATGGAAAGTGACGAGTTCCCAAATGCTAGTTTTTCTGGTGTTATTGTTGGAGAGTACAATCCATCCAAAGATGGTGTGTACCCAATTAAGGCAAAAGGTGAGTTTACTTTACATGGAGTGAAAGTAGAGCGAGAATTTGAAGGGACCTTTACCGTAAAAGGATCTGATTTAATATTGAATAGTAAATTTGATGTTTTGTTGGAAGACCATGATATTGAAGTCCCTAAAGTTGTATTTCAAAAAATTGCTGAGAAAATAGAAATAACCTTAGAAATAGTATATCTCCCTTACATTAAGAAATGAGAAGTAAGTTTATTATCGCTTTAGCGACAATCACGATATTTTGTTCTCAAGCCTATTCACAAGATGATTTAATGGACCTCCTAAATGAGGTGAATCCGGAAGAGGATAGCGAGGTAACAGCTACCTTCAAAGCAATTAAAATTATTAATGCCCAGTCTATCGAGACTACAAAAAAGAATAATCTAGATTTTCGAATTACTCATCGATTTGGAAGTATGGGTGTTGGTGGGCATACTTTGTATGGCTTGGATGAGGCACGAGATATTCGATTTTCTTTTGATTATGGATTGTCGGATAGAATTGCCATTGGCATTGGAAGGAGTAAGATTAAAGAGCACATAGATGGTTCTTTCAAATATGCTTTTTTAAAGCAGTCAAAAGATAAAATTCCATTTACCGCAGTATTATATACTGATGCTGCTTTATCGGCTGTTAAATCAGATACAAATAACTTGAATAATTATTATCCCGAATTTGTTCATCGCTTAACATACACTACTCAGATTCTACTTGCCCGAAAATTTTCTAAAAGTTTCTCGTTCGAATTACTCCCAACCTGGGTACATCGAAATAGAATTATTGAGGCAACAAATGAAAAAACAAATGCATCGGATGTGCACGGCATATTTGCATTAGGCTTTGCTGCTAGGGTTAAGATAACGAGTAGAACGGCAATTGTGGCCGACTATTTTTTGGTGATGTCTGATTATAGAAATGACAACCCTTCTTTTGCAAACCCGCTAGCTATAGGTGTTGAGCTGGAAACGGGTGGTCATGTATTCCATATAAACTTAACAAACTCAAATAGTATTATTGAAAATGACTTTATTCCTAATACCTCTGATAGTTGGCTAGATGGAGGGTATAAATTGGGATTCAATATTTCTAGAGTATTTGATTTGTAATTTTTAGTATGAGTATACTTCTAGTAAAATCAATTTCCCATTTAGTTCTTCTACTTAATATTATTCCTATAGAGCGATTAGAAAGAAATCATACTTGGGAAATAGTTCTAGTCGTTGTTCTGATGTTTGCTTTAGCGGTCATCAATATCTTTTGGAATAAAAAAGTGTCTCAGATTATAAGAGCTTTTGCAAGTATTACCCAAACTAATCTTCTTATGAAGGAAGAGAATATCTTGTATCGATCGGGGATTATTATCATTAACATTCTTTTTCTTTTCTGTATTTCTTTCTTTCTTTTTAAGTCGGCACTTCATTTCGAAATGCATTTTGTACACGATAATTTATTATCCTATATAGAAATACTGGTAATTGTAACGCTAGTTTTTAGTGTCAAAACGTTAACATTAAGAGTCACAGGTATAATATTTAAGTCGGAAGAGCTTTTCGAAAAGTGCAACTTCAACCTGTTTTTATTAAACAATGTTTTAGGATTGGCGATGTTACCTGTATTGGTGGGTATATCATTCTTTAATCTTTTCAATCCAGTTCTTTTCATTTACCTCGGAATAGGAATTATAGTCTTCTTTTACTTTTACCTTCTTTTTCGGGGATATAGTATAAGTAGAGTAGACCATCGTGTGTCTCTATTATATATTATTTTGTATATTTGCACCCTCGAAATTTTACCCTTAGTGGTTCTTTCTAAAGTGATTAAGGACAGCGTTTAGAAAGGGATAAGGAGAAAGTAACAAATTCGAGAATTAGTAGAAAAAGAGAAACCAACAAAGTATATCTGCATTTTGAAAGTAAAAACTATACTGGTATCGCAACCAAAGCCCGAAGGAGACAAATCACCTTATTTTGATTTAGGCGATAAGCACAAGCTGAAAATCGATTTCAGACCTTTTATTCACATTGAAGGTGTTTCAATCAAAGAGTTTAGACAAACAAAGCTGAATATTTCGGATTACACCGCAATTATATTTACAAGCCGTAACGCTGTTGATCATTTCTTTAGAGTATCTGAGGAGATGAGAATTCCTATTCCGAGTACGCTCAAATACTTTTGTATATCTGAATCTACCGCATTCTACTTGCAGAAGTACGTTGTATATAGAAAGAGAAAAATATTTTATGGCAAATCATCTTTCAATGATTTGATAGACATAATTAAAAAGCACAAGGATAATAAGTTCCTTATGCCTTGTTCGGACATTCATAAGCAAGAGTATCAAGACATATTAAAAGCGAATGAAATAGATTACAGCAATACTATTCTTTATAGAACTGTAGCGAGTGATTTATCAGACTTGGCAGATCTTAAGTATGATATGCTTGTTTTCTTTAGTCCATCTGGAGTGAAATCGTTGTTTAAGAATTTTCCAGAGTTCGAACAGAAGAAAACGTGTATTGCAACCTTTGGAGCAACAACTGCAAAAGCGGCTAAGGATGCAGGTCTTACTCTAAATGTTGAGGCACCTATGCCAAATGCTCCTTCAATGACTATGGCGATAGATAAATTTGTAGTCGCTTCTAATAAGAAGTAATTAGACTTCTTAATTAGTACAAATCTGGCAGCTATGTTAGATAAACGAAAAAGGGCAACCTTTAAAAAATCAGAAAGGCTTAAAAGCAAGAAGCTTATATCCGAAGTTTTTAAAAAAAACCAGACTTTTAGACAAGACTCAGTTCGGTTATTTTGGATGAATGCGGAGATCGATTCGGATTATCCTGTGCAAATATGCATCAGCATTCCGAAAAGGAATGTAAAGAAGGCTGTTCATAGAAACACAATCAAAAGAAAAATTAAAGAGGCATATAGAAAGAATAAATCGATTCTATATGATTATCTTGAACCAAAGGGTGTCAAGTGTGCCTTAATGTTGATTTATTTAGATAATAATGTCCCAACTTACGAGCACGTTGAACGTAAAATAGTTTTAACTTTAGAACGTTTAGTGGTGGAGCATGAGAAAAATACTTAGTATTCTTTTAATCTTAATCGTGAGGGCTTATCAGTTTTTAATATCTCCTTTTTTTGCTCCCTCTTGTAGATTTAGTCCTACATGTTCGGTATATAGCATTGATGCCATTAATAAACATGGTCCGATTAAAGGTTTAGGATTAACAATAAAAAGATTCAGTTCTTGTCATCCATGGGGAGGCAGTGGTTACGATCCGGTTAAGTAAGATTTAGGAATAAAAATTGCAATCAGGATATAAAATTTTAAAATGAAGAACATTAAAAACAAGCTAGTAGTACTTTTTATCTTTTGCGCATCGGTTTTTTCATATTCGTTTGTAGATGTGTATTTCGAAGCCTCTAAGAACTTAGATATATTCGCCACCCTTTTTAGAGAACTCAATATTTATTACGTCGACGAGACCAATCCTGGAGACTTAATGAAGAAGGGAATCGACGCAATGCTGAAGTCTTTGGATCCCTATACAAGTTATATACCCGAATCAGATATTGAAGATTATAAGATTGCTACCACTGGACAGTATGGAGGGATTGGGGCACTAATTCGGAAGAAAGATGAATACATTATGATTGCTGATCCTTATGAAGGGTTTGCTGCAGATAAAGCAGGTTTAAAAGCAGGTGATGTTATAGTGGAGGTAGATGGAGAATCGATAAAATCTAAGAATAGCACTATTGTTAGTTCAATGTTAAAAGGACAACCGGGCACGGATGTTAAAGTTAGGGTTGAGAGATTTGGTCAGAAAGAGTTGCTAGAGCTTAAGATTACTCGAGAAGAAATTAAAATAGGATCGGTACCGCATTCTGGTGTTATGGATGGGGATGTAGGTTATATTAAATTGAACAGTTTCACACCCGAAGCGTCGGATGATATTGTTGCCGCGTTCACTAAGTTACAAGAGCAAGATATTAAGTACATGATTCTTGATTTAAGAGATAATCCAGGTGGCTTGTTAAGAGAGGCCATCGATGTATGCAATATTTTCATTGAGAAGGGAGAAGAAATTCTCAATACTAGAAGTAAAGTTAAAGAATGGGATAAGTCATATCGTGCGTTAAATATGGCAATGGACGTTGAAATCCCATTGGTAGTACTAATAAGTAGAGGTTCTGCTTCAGCATCTGAAATTGTTGCTGGAACTGTTCAGGATTTAGATAGAGGAATAGTAATTGGACAAAGAAGTTTTGGAAAAGGACTAGTTCAAACAACAAGACCTCTTAGTTATAATAGCCAACTTAAAGTAACTACTGCCAAATATTATACCCCAAGTGGAAGATGTATACAGGCTCTAGATTACTCAAATAGAAATGACGATGGAAGTGCTGGGCGTATTGCAGATTCTTTGATGACAGAATTTAAAACCGTTGGAGGTAGATCTGTTTTTGATGGAGGAGGAATAGAACCAGATATTAATATTGTGGTCCCGAAGTATAGCAATGTTATAAAGAGTATAGTTGGTAATCAATTAATCTTTGATTTTGCAACAGAGTATTATTACGGACATCAGAATGATAATATGAAAAGTAATTTTACTATATCGGATGAAGATTACAAGGCGTTCGAAAAATTTCTTGAGGATAAAGAGTATGATTATGATTCGGAGAGCGCTGATTTGATTGAAGAATTGGAGGAATTAGCGAAAAAGGAAGAAGCTTATGAAGCTGTTAAAACAGAATTTGAAGGTCTTCGAAAAATTTTGATCAGAGATAAGTCTCAAGATTTACTAATACATAAGGAAGAAATTTCTGAGTTTATAAATCAAGAAATTGTTTCGAGGTACTTGTATCAAAAGGGTAGGATTCAATCTACCTTGTTAGTAGATAATGAGATTGAAGTAGCGATTGCTACATTAAAGAATAAAAAGAAGTACTCTGATATTCTTACAGTTTCAAACACAGAAGAGAAGAAGTAATATCCCTTCTATAAAATCGTTTTAAAGAGACGATAAATTCGTGTACCAATTGTTAAGTAAGCAAAACATCCATCGAAAGACATACTTACTAGGCCTATTTATAGTAATAATAGGCCTGCCTTCCTCTAAATTTTTAATGAGTGTAGGCCAGATATTACTGTTGGCTAATTGGATTCTGGAATTTAATTATCTAGAAAGATTATCAAAGTTCTGGAATAGACAGGGAGCTAAATACCTGGCAGCTATTTTCTGTATTTGTTTTCTCGGTTTTCTTCACACCGAAGATATAGGTAGGGGAGTAAACATCATGCGGACAATGTTACCGGTTTTTCTGATGTCAATAATTATAGGTTCTTCAATCCCTTTGGATAAAAAGGAGTTCAACTTTTTGTCAGGTATATCTATTGCAACTGTTGTTTTTGTTACCATGCTTGGAATGTTTTCTTACTTGGGAATATTATTTGATCAGGCTGTGGGGGCACGTAAGATATCGTTGTTCATTTCGCATATCCGATTGAGTTTGATGATCATTACCGCAATATCAATGTTGGTTTATTATTTAGTTAAGTCAAAAATGGCTTTGTACAAATCGTTGTATTTCGGATGTATTATTTGGCTGCTGTATTTCTTAACTCTGCTTGAGTCCGTAACAGGGTTTCTAATGATAGGAGTTGGATTGGTTTCGGCGGGATTATTCTATTCTAAGGTTATTAAGAACCAACAATTGCGAATTGTAGCTATAAGTTTAGTAGTTATGATTCCCGTTTCTGCGTTAATATTTGCCGGAATCCAGTATAACAGCTTTAAGTTTAAAACAGGCATTGACTGGGATAAATTAGATAAGTATTCAGAGTCGGGAGAACGGTATATGCATAATAAAAAAACAGCCATATTCGAGAATGGAGCTTTTGTAGGGAATTATATTGCGATGGGTGAATTGCAAAAAGAATGGGGACAAAAAAGCAAGCTTGATATCAACGACTTGTCTTCTTCTGGATCTCGAATTAGGCCTGTGTTGATTCGATATTTATCCTCTAGAGGATTAAGAAAGGATTCTATTGGGGTTTCTAAATTATCTGATCTTGATATAAAGAATATAGAAGCTGGCTTCACAAATTATCTGTTTACCGAAAATGGAGGTTTCAGGAAAAGGTGGTACAATATAAAATGGCAGTTTGAAGCGTATTTGAATGGAGGTAACCCAAGTGGACATTCATTAACCCAAAGACTTGAATACTGGAGAAATGCTCTTCATGTAGTGAAAAAGAATCCATTTTTTGGGGTAGGAGTAGGAGATGCGCATCATGAAATACTTGATCAATATGAGTTGGATAATTCAGTGCTGAAGAGTAGATGGCAATTGCCAGCGCACAACCAATATTTAACAATAGCTATCCAAATAGGTTTGGTTGGTTTAATGTTGGTTACTTTCTGTTTTATACAATTATTTAAGATTGGAATACGAGAAAGGGCACCTCTGTTTACATTTCTAATTATTACTGTTTGTGTCTCTATGTTATTTGAAGATACTTTCTCAGTCCAGGCTGGATCTACCTATTTTGGTTTCTTAGCTAGCTTTCTTCTTCTAGGGTACAAGAAACCGGTATAATTATTTCTGTGCTCGGGAAAATTTATATTTCAGATATGTTCCTTTTGCAGCATAAAATGAAATAAGAAACCCTTTATAGCCATCCATGAATCCTAGCTTAACGATATAGGATTTAAAGAATTTGGAAAGAGGATTGAGGATTAATTTGAGTGTATGTGTTCTCTTCCCTTTTTTAATAATTTCTTTTGCCGCAATTTGGGCAAAGTATTGTATCCTTTCTTTATGGTCTTCGACTGTGTGGTAAGTGTAGTGCAATAGATCGCCTTGCAACCAACCCGCTTTTTTGTTATCGTGTAACTTAAAGCTATCGTGGGGATTTGTTCCTTGCCAACAACCTTTCCATTTTTTGAAAAGTCTCAATTTGGTATCCGGATACCAGCCACAAGTCTTTATCCATGTTCCACAGTAATTGTTCAGGCGATTTATTTCATATCCTTCTTCGGTCCAGTAATTTTTAACTTCAGCGATAGATTTTCGCAACATTGGAGTTACGGCTTCATCCGCATCGATAGATAATATGTGATCGAATTCGGTTTGGGTCCATGCGAAATTCTTTTGCTCTATGTGGCCTTCAAACTTGTTTTGAAGAAAACGAACTCCCTTTGCTTCACATATTTCTTTTGTCTTATCGGTAGAAAAGGAATCAATAATTAAGATTTCATCGGCGATATTTATAACCGAGTCAATACATCTTTCAATGTTCCTCTCCTCGTTATAAGTTATTATTACTACCGAAAGTTTAATCATAATTATTCTTGGTAATATACGCGTTTCACTCTTCTCGAAATATCGGTTAATACTTCATAAGGTATTGTATCCATTGCACTAGAATATTTTAGTATAGATAAGTTGGGTCCGAAAATTTCTACTTCATCACCTTCATTGGCGTCTATTTCTGTTATATCAATCATGGTCATGTCCATGCAAACATCACCTATACTTGGAGCTAGTTTGCCGTTCACAAACATATTACCTTTTCCTTTTCCAAAACTTCTGCGCAGCCCGTCGGCATAACCAATAGGAATCGTTGCAAGTGTAGTATCTCTTTTTAATAATCCATTTGTGCCATAACCAACTTTATCAGCAGACGAGACTCGTTTAATTTGAGAGATGGAGCTCTTTAAACTACTTGTTGGCAAGAGGTTTTTCTTTGCAATTGGATGGTTAGAAATACCATGTAATCCCATCCCGAGTCGGACCATGTCAAGTTGATATTCTGGAAAACGAACGATGCCATTCGTATTCAAAATGTGTCTAATAATTTCGCCACCCAGATGCTTCTTCAATTGAGAAGACATTTTGTCGAATAACTCATATTGTGTTTTGGAATGATCGTCTAATTTTTCATCGTCGCTTCCACTTAGGTGAGAGAATATTGATTTCACTTCTAGCTCCGGATGATTTTGAAGTATTGCTATCAATTCAGCGGTATCTTTTTCTTCAAACCCCAGGCGGTGCATACCCGAATCAATCTTTATATGAATTGGGATAGAGAAAGTGACACTGTTCGTTGAGTATGTAATCAGTTCATTCAATGTTTTTAAGCTGTAAATCTCTGGCTCAAGATTGTAATTTACCATTACGTTTATACTGTCATTTGCAGGATTCATCACCATAATGGGAATTCTAATTCCTGCTTTTCTGAGTTCTACTCCCTCGTCAACATATGCCACGGCGAGATAATCCACATTGTGATACTGAAGAATATTAGCAATCTCGAAACTGCCGCTTCCATATGAGAATGCCTTTACCACAACCATTAATTTGATCTTTGGTTTAAGTGATGCCTTGAAGTAGTTAAGATTGTTTGTTACGGCATTAAGGTCTATTTCAAGAATGGTGTTATGGGTTTTCTGCTGAAGGACTTTTTCTATTTTACTAAATGAAAAATTGAAAGCGCCTTTGAGCAAAATGGTTTCATTATTAAAAATATTGAGATCAATATCTTTTAAGAACTGTGTTGTGCTTGTATGAAATTCACAAGGACAGTTAAACAGGTTCTCATAACGAGAAATTGCTACACCTATTCCAATTAATCTGTCGATTCCCTTTCCATTAAGCAACGAAGCCACCTCTTTATATATTTGTTCTTCATCTTTGGATGTACACCTTATATCACTCAGAATAGCGACTTTTTTTGGATGTTGGTTCTGTTGATTTAGAAAATCTAACGCGATGTTGAGGGAGTTAATATCCAGATTGTAACTGTCGTTTACGATAGAACAATTATTAATACCCTCCTTCAATTGTAACCTCATCGCAACAGAAGGAAGAGAAATCATCCTTTCTTTTATTGTTGAGGAGTCCAAATTCAAATAAATTGCGACACACCAAGAATGAATTGCGTTTTCTATTGAACTTGGATCGATAAAGGGAACAGTGATTTCAATGGCTTGCTCATCGTATATTCCTGATATAATAGTCTTGTTTTCACCAATGCTCGTGTTAACGAATGATAGAGTGGCCTCTCCTAAAGTACTCCATGAAAAAGTATTTTTTCTATTTGAAATTGCTTTCTCTATTTCGATATGATCTTTACAATAGATTACTGTTTCAGTATTCTTAAAAAGTTGGAGCTTCTCCTGAATTTGTTGCGAAGTATTAGAGAAATTTTCTTCATGCATTTTACCGACGTTGGTGAAAACACCAATTGTAGGTCGAATTATTCTTTCCAAGAGATCCATCTCATTTGACTGAGAAATACCTGCTTCGAATATTCCAATTTGATGCGCTTCAGAAATATTCCAAATCGAGATGGGTACACCTATTTGCGAGTTGTAGCTTTTGGGACTTCTTACCGTGTTTAGAGCAGTATCTAATAAGTGATTTATCCACTCTTTAACAATCGTTTTACCATAGCTTCCGGTAACACCAACTACAGGTAAATTAAAATTATCCCGATGGACTTGAGTTAGCTTATGAAGCGCTTCTAATGTATTATCAACTTTTAGAAAAACACTGTTGGGATAATTCTCTAAATCCTTTGGTAGAGAGGAAACCACAAATCCGCGGACTCCTTTTATATATGAACTTTCAATGTAATTGTGTCCATTGCTTTTCGCCGTTTCTAATGCAAAAAAGAGTGAGGCGGAGGGAAGAACAACTTTTCTACTATCAAACGTGAGATTGACAATGTCAATTTTTTCTTCTCCATGACATACCGCATCCATCATCTTTGCGACATCAAAAATGGAATAAGGTTTAGTACGATTCATTAGTAAGAAAAAACTTTCTGAGAGTATATAGACTAATTGTTAATTACTTCTCGTTTGGTAATTTAATTAATACCAAATTAGACTTTAAATTTAACGAAAATAGCGTAAGGCTATTGTAATCTGTCCCTTTCTGAATCGAATAAAATGAGTAATAAAGAGCTAATTCAAGAGCTTTATGTAGCATCCAATAAAATGGGTGAACTGTGTAGCGAAATTATTGTTAAAGATCTGAATATTGATGCGAATGTTCTTGCTGAAATTAAAGCAAGGATGGATATGATAATTCAGAAGTCAGATGAACTTCAGCCTAAAGTTGAAATTGTAACAGATTCTATAATTGAAAATATTCTGGACGTTATCGCGGAGACAGATCAAAAAGAAATAAATGAAGAAGCTGGAGAAGCATTAGAGGAAGTTGTAGAAAGTAAAGAAGAGCCAACTCAAGATGTAGTAAAAGAGGCGTTAAGTGAGATTATTTCTGAAGTTGAAAAAGAGGTCAGCTCCAATGGTAAGTCTCTTCATGAAAAAATACAAGGTGATAACTCTTCTAATTCGGTTGTAGATAAGCTACAGAGTAAGTCCATTTTGAGTATAGCTAAGAGTATCGACTTAAATGATTCCTTTGTTTTTATTAGTGAATTATTTAGCGGAGATAAAGAAAAATACAATAACTCAATAGAGCATTTAGATAGCTTGGCCGAGAAGAGGGAAGCAATTGATTACGTGAATACTTATTTAGCAACCGAACACAATTGGGATTCAGAAGCCGAATCAACAATCAAGTTTAAAGGTTTAATAGATCGTCGTTACGTTTAATCTATAGCAATGGGAAAATTATTTATTATTCCAACTCCCATCGGAAATCTTGACGATATCACCCTTCGTGCGATAAAAACGCTTAAGGAGGTAGATTACATTTTAGCTGAGGATACTCGGCATAGTGGAAAATTGCTAAAGCATTTGGATATTAAGAAGAGGATGGTTGCGCATCACATGCATAACGAACACCACACAGCAGAGAATTTAGTTGAGGCTATTAAGTCTGGAGATGTAATAGGATTAATTACGGATGCCGGAACGCCAATAATATCAGATCCAGGATTTTCATTGGCAAAAGCATGTGTAGATGCAGGTGTAGAGGTAGAATGTTTACCTGGCCCCACAGCTCTTATTCCGGCTTTAGTAAATTCTGGTTTGCCTGCAGATAAGTTTTGTTTTGAAGGCTTTTTGCCGGTGAAAAAAGGTCGACAAACCCGTTTAAAATTTCTTGCCGAGGAAACGCGAACAATGGTATTTTATGAATCTCCACATAGACTAATTAAATCGCTAACTCAATTTATTGAATACTTTGGGGAGGAACGAAAAGCTTGTGTATGTAGAGAGTTGTCTAAATTGTATGAAGAGAAAGTAACGGATACTCTGCCAAATTTACTAGCTCATTTTGAAGTCAAGAAGGTTAAGGGTGAAATCGTTTTGGTTGTTGAAGGAAAGAAAAATTCTTAAAATATTATCTGTTGAATTCTCAACGCGTTGAAGTACTAAATCTCAGTTTGATGATTGCCTCATTGGTTGTAGCATTCATCGTGCCTTTTCACTTATTCTTACTTACCTATGCTGTTCTAGGTCCTATACATTATATCACAGAAATAAGTTGGCTTAACGAACACGATTACTTTATCAAAGACCGAAAATAGATCCGGTATATGGCAGCCGTTACTTTCGCGATTGCATTTCCAGCTTTCCTATTTCTCCCAATTTTTGAAGAAGTTAGGAGTATACCTATGGTGGCTCTTTTAATTAATGGGCTAAAGCAAAACACCGATATTTTATTGCTAAGTACTTTCTTTTTCGCTATTGGATTAATCTATTTTAAAAAGCTTAAATATCTTATTGCTTTCTTAATTATTAGTGTGGTGTTAAGTAAATTGATCACGAAATATGTTCTGTTTTCCTACTTAATGGTGGGTATTTTTCTTCCTACAATAATACATGTCTATTTATTTACCATGTTGTTTATGATAGCTGGTACAATTAAATCAAAGAGTAAATTAGGTATGGTTGCAATCGGCGTATTGCTGTTGATCCCAATTATTATTTGGTTGTTTCCTATAGATCCAACTAATTATCTAGGAGAAAAAACGGTAGAAGCAATGTCGACAGTTCGCAATTTTCAGTTCATCACATTTATCGGAGAGAGATTGAGTGTTATGCAGAATGCTCAATTTATTCCATTAACGTCAGGTGCAGTTAAACTTCAAATTTTTATTGCTTTTAGTTACACCTACCATTACCTCAATTGGTTTTCAAAAACCTCTTTAATTGGCTGGAATCGTAATATCTCAAGGTCTAAAATTGCGCTGATAGTTTTGCTGTGGGTATCGTTAGTTGGGTTGTCGATCTATGATTATGAAGTAGGCTATTTGGTTCTTTATGGTTTTGCTATGTTGCATATTATATTTCCATTAAACATAGCTTGTATGAAAGAGGTTGGTAGTTACATCATCGGTAGAAGTTCGATAATAAAAAAGCCATCAGTATGAAATTATTATTAGTATTGCTGTTAGCTGTAATTTCTAGTTGTAATACGATAACAAAACAAAATATGGATGCTAGTGAATGGTATAAGCTGGATGTAGCCTCAGCGGAAGGAGACAATCTTAAGATGATTGACTTTCAAGGGAAAGTTGTTTTGATCGTCAATACGGCTTCAAAGTGTGGGTATACGAAACAGCTGAATGCGTTTGAAGAACTTAATACAAAATATAAGGAGCGAGGATTAGTAATACTTGGTTTCCCATGTAATCAATTTGGAGAACAGGAACCTGAATCTAATGCGACAGTGGCAAAATGTTATTTTGATAACAATGGTGTTACTTTTCAACTCATGGAAAAAATTGAGGTGAATGGGGAAAATGCCCATCCAATTTATAATCTATTAACAAATAATGGGGAGGAGCCCATCAAATGGAATTTTACAAAGTTTTTAATTTCATTAGATGGCACGATTTTTAATCGCTTCTCATCAGTAATTGAACCGAAAGAATTAGAGACAACTATTGAAAAGTTACTGAACTAATCTTCACGACTTATTCTAAGCGTGATTAATCATTATCTTTATAGAGATTTAAAAAAGCAGTATGAAATATTTTTTTCCAGTAGTAGCGATATTAGGGTTACTTATTTTTTTTGGATGTAAAAAGAAGAAATCAGAAGGGCCAGAAACAATTACGGTATTTGATACAATTACAATTAGAGACACAGTTGTACAGATAGATACTATTTTACTTCAGCCAATAAAGGCAGGTGTAGTTGTATCTGGTACGCAGCAGGCTTATACTACAGAATGGGCAAAATTCCTTACGGTAAACTACGATTTTCATAATGTGGGTGAAATACATATCACCTTTGCTGCTGTTGATTTCAGTGTTACAACAATGGATGGATCTATTTATGAAGGTGCAGCTTACCCGGTAGATTCTGAGACAGGCCTTTTTGCTTATACAAGTGTTTCTAACACTACATACATTGATGTTGAAAATAAGGAAGTAGAATCTATCTCAATATCTTCTTATCATGTGGAATAGGACGATCCTAATAAATTAACAGAAACACGATTCTGTTGGATTTGTAAGCAATTTGTTTAATAAAATTAAAAGGTGTTTCTTTGCGAGCTCTCAATTAAAAAGAGAAATGATGAATAACGGTAACACTTTTTACTTCTTTTATTACTACGGAACCCAAACCGGGATCTGAAGGAGAAGTAGTACCAACTAATCATCCAGATGTTCCCGGTCGCATACAGCGAGTGGGATTTTTTTTTATAAGTAAGTGAGTAAGAAAATTAAAATAGCGATACAAGGAGTAAAGGCGTCATTTCACGATATCGTTGCTAGAAGATATTTTGGTAACGACATTGAAGTAGATGAATGCGATACGTTTCGCGACGTATGTGAATCCTTAAAGAACGATGATTGCGATGCCGCTGTTATGGCAATTGAGAATACATTGGCTGGAACTCTTTTGCCTAATTATAGCTTGCTTCAGGAATATGGATTGCATGTTATTGGAGAGATGAACCACCACATTCAAATGTGCTTAATGGCACAAGAAAATGTAGAGATTAAGGATTTGAAGTTTGTGATGTCGCATCCGATTGCAATAGCACAATGTGCTAAATTCTTAAATGGCTTTAAGCACTTTAAGGTTATGGATGTTCAAGATACTGCTGGATCTGCAAAGGCTATTAAAGAGGATAACTTGATGGACTCCGCTGCTATTGCTAGTGAGCAAGCTGCAAAGGCTTATGGCCTTTCTATTATTCAAAGGAATATAGAGACGAATAAGCTCAATTATACTCGTTTCCTTGTGTTGAAGAAGGATAAACAAGGTAAGATTGATGGAGCAAATAAGACGTCATTGCATTTCGAATTATTACATGAAGTTGGAAGTCTTGCTAGTGTGTTAAGCATCTTCAACGACAATGGAATAAACCTTAGTAAAATTCAGTCAATTCCGATTATTGGGAAACCATTTGAATTCACTTTTATTTTGGATTTGCTTTGGGATGATGAAGAAAACTACAGACAAACGATAAATAAATTGGAAGGCATGGTGGCCAATTTAAGTGTGTTGGGAGAATATGTGCATGCAGATTTTAAAATAGATGCAACGTCATGATTATTAATCAAGCAAATAGGCTAAACGATGTGAAGGAGTACTACTTCTCTACAAAGTTGCAAGAGATAGCTAAGATGCGCTCAAGTGGATTGAACGTTTTGAATCTAGGGATTGGAAGTCCAGATTTGGCTCCTTCCGAAGCAACCGTTAATGCACTTATTGATGCGGCTAAGGATTCTAAGAATCATGCATACCAACCTTATAGAGGTATAAATGAATTAAGAGAAGGCATAGCGAACTGGTATAAATTAACATTTGGAGCGGAGATTAATCTAGTTAATGAGATACTTCCACTCATTGGATCCAAAGAAGGAATCATGCACATTTCAATGGCATTTTTGAATGATGGAGATGAGGTATTAATACCTAATCCGGGTTATCCGACTTACTCTTCGGTGAGTAAATTGGTGGGAGCAGAGATTATTGAATACGCTCTTAATGAGGACGACAATTGGGCTCCAGATTTTGAGGCATTAGAGCAATTGGATTTATCGAAAGTGAAAATAATGTGGGTTAACTACCCTAATATGCCAACTGGAGCGGCAGCATCTGATGAGGTTTTTGAAAAACTGATTGACTTCGGTGCTAAGCATCAAATATTAATCTGTAATGATAATCCTTACAGTTTGGTACTTAATGTTGACCCACCAAAAAGCATTTTATCTTTTACAGGAGCAAAAGAAGTTGCTATTGAATTGAATTCATTAAGCAAGTCGCACAACATGGCAGGCTGGAGAATAGGATGGGTTTCTGGTAATTCAGAGTACATTAATACGATTGTAAAGGTTAAATCAAATATGGATTCGGGCATGTTTCTTCCGTTACAAAAAGCAGCTGTGGAGGCTTTGAATAATAGTGAAGCTTGGCATTCTGACAGAAATGACGTTTACCGTGAGAGACGAGAAACAGCTTGGGAAATATTAGAGACTATTGGTTGCTCTTTTGATAAAGATCAAGTTGGGATGTTTGTTTGGGCTAAAGTAGGAGTAGATGTAAAAGATGTTGAAGAGTTTGTAGATGTATTTTTACAAGAGGCAAATGTGTTTATTACGCCTGGATTTATATTCGGATCGAAAGGAGAAGGGTATGTAAGAATTTCGCTTTGTAGTAGTACTGTAGTATTACAAGAAGCGCTTGGAAGAATAAAAAAAGTAATGGAAAGTAAACTACTGTAGCATGAAAGTAGGAGTTATTGGTTTAGGTTTAATAGGCGGTTCGCTTGCAATAAGTTTGAAAAAGAACGGTGTTGCTTCGAGTGTAATTGGTATGGATTCCAATGACACGAATGCAAATAGAGCACTTGAACTAGGACTCATATCCAAAGTATCTTCTTTAAATGAAATGGTTACTTCTTGTGATCTTGTGATATTAGCTATTCCGGTAGACGCAGCTCGAATAGTTTTAAAAGATGCGCTGGATACTATTTCGGGAGAAACAGTAATCATGGATATGGGATCTACCAAAGCAGGAATTTGTGAATCGATATCTAATCATCCAAACAGAAAGAATTACGTTGCAGCTCATCCAATTGCAGGTACAGAATTCTCTGGTCCAGATGCGGCAATCCCGAATCTCTTTAACGAAAAAGTAACGATTATCTGCGAGGCGGAGAAAGCTGACCAAACCTTACTCTCACGGGTAGAGTCAATGTACTCTTCTCTTAATATGCGTGTTGTGCACATGTCGGCCGAGGAGCACGACTTACACATGGCTTATGTATCGCATTTGTCGCACATTAGCTCGTTTGCATTGAGTACTACGGTTTTGGACAAAGAGAAGGATGAAAAGACTATTTTTGACCTCGCTGGTAGCGGATTTGAGTCTACCGTGAGGCTAGCAAAGAGTTCACCCGAGATGTGGGGGCCTATTTTCAGGCAAAATGCGAAGAATGTTTCTCAAGCATTAGGAACTTACATTGAGCACCTTACTAGAGTAAAAGAAATGATGGACAATGGCGAGGAGGAGAAGTTGAAAGAAATGATGGAGGATGCGAATGGCATCAAGAAAATATTAAACGGAATAAATAACAATTAGAAAGAATGGAATTGAATATTACACCAATGAGCGAATGGCTTCCAAATGTAAAGGAGCCTCTAATTATCGCAGGACCATGTAGCGCAGAACATGAAGAACAAGTATTATCTACTTGTCGTGAAATAGCAGCTTTAGGAAAAGTAGATGTTTTAAGAGCTGGAATCTGGAAACCAAGAACTCGACCAAATTGTTTTGAAGGAATTGGTGAAATAGGTTTAGAATGGTTAGCGAAAGCTAAAAAAGAAACGGGTTTGTTAACTACTACAGAGGTAGCAACTCCAGAGCATGTTGAGCTTTGTTTAAAGCATGGTGTAGATATCCTTTGGATTGGTGCAAGAACAACGGTTAATCCTTTTTCTGTACAAGCAATTGCTGATGCATTGAAAGGTGTTGATATTCCTGTATTGATTAAGAACCCGATTAATCCTGATTACCAGTTGTGGTTAGGTGCTATGGAAAGAATCAACTTAGCTGGTATTACTAAGATAGGTGCTATACACAGAGGGTTCTCATCTGCAGAGAAGTCTCCGTTCAGAAACATCCCAGGATGGAACATGGCAATTGAGTTGAAGAGAAATTATCCACAAATTCCTATTATCAACGATCCAAGTCACATTGCTGGTAACAGAGATTTGATTCCTTACGTTTCGCAAAAAGCGTTGGATTTAGATCTAGATGGTTTGATGATAGAAACTCATATTCAACCAAGTGTTGCATTGAGTGATGCTGCTCAGCAAGTAACTCCAGAGAGATTAGGTGAAATTTTGAATGAATTGAAAGTAAGAGAAACGTCTTCAGACAATCAAGAATTTACAGATCAATTGGCGATTCTTAGAAAAGACATTGATGAGTTAGATGAAGAGATCGTGCAAAAACTTTCTACTAGAATGAAAATCGCTCAGAAAATTGGCGAATTCAAGAGAGACAATGAAGTAACAATTCTTCAAATGAGTAGATGGGAAGAGATCGTTGAGAAAAGAGTTTCTTTAGGAAAGGCTCTTGGATTAGATGAGAAATTCACCAAAGAGATGTATCAAAAAATACATAGCGAGTCTATCAGAATGCAAGAAGAGATTAAGAAATAATTGATTCTGAAATCAACAAAAAAAGCGTGATCTAGAAATAGATCACGCTTTTTTTGTTGATGGATTATAGGTAACATGACTAAATCGTTGAGTCACTTGTTCTATTTTTATAGATCACATCTCAAAAGAATATTATGGCTAAACGTTGGACAATAAAGGAACCTGGTAATCAAGAAACCATTGATTTACTAAAGACTGAATTAGGGATTGATTCGGTGTTGGCTAACCTTTTGGTACAACGAGGGTAAATTCATTTGAAGAGGCCAAGAATTTTTTTCGCCCTAGCATTAACGATCTTCATGATCCGTTCTTGATGAAGGATATGGATATTGCGGTAGAGAGATTGCAAACAGCCATTCAGAGTAATGAGAAAATTTTAGTCTATGGAGATTACGATGTGGATGGTACCACTGCTGTTTCTATGATGTATTCCTTTTTGAGATCTGTTTATTCGGATAATTTAGCACAACTCAATTATTACATTCCAGATCGATATAAAGAAGGCTATGGCATTTCTCAAATAGGCATAGACTATGCAAGAGATAATGGCTATACATTAATTGTCTGTTTAGATTGTGGAATTAAAAGCATCAAAGAAATCGCTTATGCTAAAGAGCAGGGAGTAGAATTTATTGTTTGTGACCATCATTTGGCTGGAGAAGAACTTCCTGTAGCAGTTGCATTGTTAGACCCCAAGAGACCGCAATGTAATTATCCATTTGAAGAATTATGCGGGGCTGGTGTCGGATTTAAACTGATACAGGCTTATGCAATCAAGAATGATATCTCTTTTGAGAAACTACATGTCTATTTGGATTTGGTATCGATAGCGATAGCAGCCGACATTGTGCCAATTGTTGATGAGAATAGAATTTTGTGCTTTCATGGTTTGAAAGAAATAAACGACAATACCCGAATTGGAGTTAAGGCAATATTGAATACGAATAATGTTCGTCGACCTATTAATGTGGGGAATGTTGTTTTTGTAATAGCACCTCGGATTAATGCAGCAGGAAGAATAACAAGCGGAAGATTAGCAGTTCAATTAATGACTTCTACGACGATGGAGGAGGCCGAGGGCTATTGTGCTCAAATCAATATTAATAATACTGATCGAAGGGATTTAGATAAGTCGATTACGGCTGAAGCACTAGCAATGATTGCGGAAGAGGGGAAGGTTGACAATAGATCGACGGTATTATTTCAAGAGAATTGGCATAAAGGAGTTGTTGGTATCGTTGCATCTAGGGTAATCGAAAAGCATTACAAGCCAACGATTATCTTAACCGAGTCAAATGGATTTTGTGTTGGATCTGCAAGGAGTGTAAAAGGCTTTGATGTCCACGAGGCAATTAGTTCTTGTTCGGAATTGCTAGAGCAATATGGCGGTCACAAGTATGCTGCTGGCTTATCTCTTAAGCGAGAAAACTTGGATGCTTTTATCGCCAAGTTTGAAAATGAGGTAAGCTCTAAAATCGAAGAACATATGTTAACCGAAGAGGTTGTTATCGATTCTGAAATAAATCTAGAAAAGATATCAGAGAAGTTTTATCGCATATTAAAACAGTTTGCTCCTTTTGGACCAGGGAATGCTAGTCCGGTTTTTAAAACGGCTGGCGTTAAAGATAGTGGCGATGCACGAAAAGTAGGGGAGATACATTTAAAGATGAATTTGTTTGAACCCGACAATAAGAAGAATTCTTTTGGGGCAATTGGGTTCAACCAAGGTCTACATCTAAATAAAGTTAGGAGTCAGAAACCATTTGATGTATGTTATAATATTGAAGAAAACGAATGGTTAGGCAAGGTTACCCTGCAAATGAATGTAAAGGATATGCAGTTTGAGACTACTTAATTATCACCCTAGTGAGCTCAGCAGATATTTGCTTTTGGGCTTCTGATAAGAGGATTTGGGTTTTCAGGAGGTCTTCAATATTTTCAGAACTAGATGGTTCTTTCATTTTTTCTTGATTGGCTAATATCAGAGCTTCAACCTGTTTCATCTTAAGCGAATTAATCGAGTTAACAACGGCTTTCTTAAGTGCTATTTCCTCTGTACTCACAACGATTTGATGACGTTCTTCCCAGTTTTTACTTAATGCGTATGCCGAAGACAATAAGTCCACGATAGTAGATGCTACATCCTTGTTTTTATGTTGAATAAAGAATTGTTCGGTTGGTAGGTCTTTACCTTCCGCTAATGCCTTTTCGTATTCTTGGATAATCATCTGATAGCCTTTAGGCTTAAAAATGATACCATCTTCTTGTAGGTCATTTATGATGTAATCGGCAATTCGATAAACAGTTTCTTCTTCTTCGCCGTCCTCGTTCAAGTCGAAGAAATGGATGTGTTTATCTCCGTAGTTAACCAATATTCTCATTAAATCTTTTTCTTGATACTCGGATGAAAATGAGCTTTCTTTTGCTTGTGGCGCTCTCTTAGGACGTAAGTCTACAACTTCTTCGTAGTGATCTCTTTCATTCGACTGTCGAGAGGACATGAACTTGTTACGTCTTATTTTTGCTACTTCCGTGAAAAGGGTTTCCTGTTCAACGTCTAAAACGTTCCAGCACATTTTAATGTACTCTTCCCTAATAATCCTATCCGGTATAATGGAAATTGTACTAGCAATGTCCTTTATCACTCCAGCTTTAGCAACAGGATCATTTTCGTTTCCTTCTAATAATAATTTCGATTTGAAAAGAACAAAATCCTTGCTGTTACTAGAAATGAAGTCTTTCATTCCTTCATTGCCTAATTTTTTTGCCTGAGAATCAGGATCTTCACCTTCTGGGAAAGTCACCACTTTCACATTTAGACCTTGCTCTAAGATCATATCAATTCCTCTAAATGAAGCTTTTATTCCCGCTGTATCTCCATCAAAAAGCATTGTGATATTATTAGAAAATCTCTTTATAAGGCCAATTTGTTCCACTGTTAGAGAAGTACCAGAGGAAGCAACTACATTTTCAATACCTACTTGGTGAAGAGAGATAACATCTGTATATCCTTCTACCAAATAACATAAATCGTTATTTATAATTGACTTTTTTGCGAAGTACATTCCATAAAGGACCTTGCTCTTAGAATAGATATCACTCTCAGGAGAGTTTACATATTTCGCGGCCTTTTTATCATTTTTTAGAGTTCTTCCCCCGAACCCTAATACCTTTCCGGTTAGATTATGGATAGGGAACATCACCCTTCCTTTAAATCTATCGAAGCTCCTTTCTTCTTTAGAGATGGTGAGACCTGTCTTAACCATGTTATCTAAGTTGTAACCGGCCTTAAGAGCAGTCTTAGTAAAAGCGTCAAAAGAGTCCATGCAATAACCAAGCTCGAACTTTTCGATCATCTCATCGTTCAGTTTTCTTTCTTTGAAGTAGCTTAAGCCAATAGACTTGCCTTCTATTGTTTTGTGAAGGTTTTCTTGAAAATTGGTATTCGCAAAATTTGTTACGATGAAAAGGCCTTCACGTTCAGTCTGTTTAAGAACCTCTTCAGGAGTCTGGTCTCTATCTTCTACTTCGATGTTGTATTTTTTAGCGAGGTGTCGAAGTGCTTCTGGGTAAGTGCAGTTTTCATGGTTCATGATGAAATTGACCGAATTTCCACCTTCGCCACAACCAAAACATTTATAAATACCTTTCGCTACAGAAACCGTAAAGGATGGAGTTTTCTCATCATGAAAAGGACAGTTTCCAATCATGTTAACACCTCTTTTCTTCAATTGAACAAAATCACCAACTACCTCTTCAATCCGTGAGGTATTAAAGATTTTATCAATGGTTTCCTTTGGTATCATTAAGTTCTGTTAAAATAAATTGGGGGTTTCTAAGATAATCAATTACCAAACTAGTTGGTTGTTGATCGAGCAATTAGATTTATTTTTTTCTATTTACTGTATAGCGTACGAGTTTTTCCAGAGATGTTCTGGACTCGCTCTCAGGGAAGGAAGAAAGAACTTCAAGAGCTTTGTCCTTATACTCGTGCATCTTCTTTTCTGCGTAAGCAATTCCACCACTCTCATTTACAAAATCTATGGCTTCTTTAACTTTAGTTCTGTTCGTGTTGTAGTTCTTAATAATATTGATGATTCTCTTTTTGTCCGCTTTGTTGGCTGTGTTTAAAGCATGGATTAATGGAAGGGTCATTTTTCTTTCTTTAATGTCGATCCCAGTTGGCTTACCAATATCCTCGTAAGAACCGTAGTCGAATAAGTCATCTTTTATCTGAAAAGCGATACCAGTTAGTAAACCAAATTCTTGCATTCGTTCTACGTCTTCTCTTTTTCCACTTGAGGATGATGCTCCACATGCGCAACAAGATGCGATCAAGGAAGCGGTTTTCTTTGTGATGATATCAAAATAAACTGGTTCTTTGATATCTAAATTTCTGGCTTTTTCAATCTGTAATAATTCGCCCTCACTCATTTCTCTAACTGCTGTAGATACTATTTTTAACAATTCGAAATCTTCGTTATCCACTGATAGAAGGAGACCTCTCGAAAGTAAATAGTCACCAACTAGAACGGCGATTTTGTTTTTCCATAGCGCATTTATAGAGAAAAATCCACGTCGCTCGTTGGAGTCGTCGATTACATCGTCGTGAACTAGTGTGGCCGTATGAAGTAATTCTATTAGAGATGCTGCGCGATAAGTAGAGTCGTTGATTGACCCGACAGTTTTCGCGCAAAGAAATACAAAAATGGGTCGAAGCTGCTTGCCTTTCCTCTTTACAATATAATGTGTGATTTTGTCGAGTAATGCTACATTACTTTTCATGGAGTCTTTGAATTTTACTTCAAATTCCTTCATGTGCTCCACAACGGGTGCCTTTATTTCTTTAACTGTATTCTTACTGTCGGACATCGGTCAAAAGTACGATTTTATCGATTTCTAAAGTACATGTCTTACTTTTGAAACAATGAGGAAATTATCAGCCAATTACATTTATACTTTAACCGGTAATCCTATTTCTGAAGGGGTTGTAGTTGTGCATGAAGATGGATCAATAAACGATATTCTTAACAATAGAGAAGGGGTTGATGATATAGAGGTTTTCGATGGAGTTATTACGCCGGGGTTTATTAATACACATTGTCATTTGGAATTATCTTACCTCAAAGGTAAAGTTGAGGAGGGTCTGGGAATTGCTGAATTTATCTTGTCAGTGGAGGAATTTAAACAAGCATCTGATGAGGTAAAGTTAGATGCTATTAAAATGGCTAATATTGAGATGATAGAGAACGGTATTGTTGCCGTTGGTGATATTTCGAACACAAATATTTCTTTTTCAGAAAAGCAGAAGAGCAAGATTAGCTTCCATACTTTTATTGAGTTGTATGGATTTAATCCAGATTACGCGAAGGCTATTATCGATGGAGCTAAGGTTTTATCCAGAGAATTAATGACTCTAGATCTAGGTTGGTCGATAGCCCCACATTCACCCTATTCGGTTTCAAAAGCATTATTTGAGGAAATTATGGACATTGCGAATGGTGCTTATTTCCCTATGACTATTCATAATCAAGAGAGTGATGCTGAAAACGAAATGTTCTTAGAAGGTACAGGTAATTTGATGGAGATGAAGAAGAAGTTAGGTGCTGAGGTGTCATCATGGAAGAGTACAGGTAAGAGATCCATAGAGACTTCAATCAGGAATATGGCTTCAGAGAATAATCTACTTCTGGTTCACAATACATTTACCAATTTAGAAGATCTTCAATTTGCTGAGAGCAAGTCGGATTATTTATACTGGTGCATGTGTGTGAATGCAAATTGGTATATAGAAAGGGCGCTTCCGGATATATATATGTTCGAAGATGCTGGGGTAAGAATTACTTTGGGAACAGATAGTATAGCATCTAATTATTCGCTTTCGATATTGGATGAAATGAAGACAATATCTAAATACTACAAGGATGTATCTATCGAGAGCCTTCTTAATTGGGGATGTAAAAATGGGGCAGAATATCTTGGTTTAGAAAATCAACTGGGCACTTTAGAAGTTGGTAAAACTCCTGGTATTAATTTGATTTCGGGGCTAGAGGAAGACAATAAATTGAATTCGAAGAGTAAGGTAACTAAGCTCTATTAAGCAAAGCATTAGCGATCAGAAAGTCTTTTGGTAGTGTTATCTTGATGTTCTCATAATTTCCATCAACGAGGTTAATAGCATGTCCTTTAGCCTCTACAACACTTGCATCATCCGTAAACTCTTCCTGTGGAATTACATCGTATGCATTAAGCAGTTGATCGCTTTTAAAACATTGAGGTGTTTGAATTAATACAAATGACGAGCGATCTTTTGCCTCATTTCCATCTTTATCTTGTATTCGAATAGAGTCGTTTAAGGGAATACAAGGAACTGCATTTCCTTTTTCTACTGCCGTGTCAAATACAGATGATATAGTTTCTTGAGAAACCAATGGACGAACAGAATCATGAATGGCAATTAAAACATCCCCTTTTATAGCTGCCAATCCATTCTTTACTGATTCGAATCTGCTGGCACCACCAAAAATAATTTCGTGTTTGACGTTGAATACATGCCCTTGACAGAGCGTTTGCCAATGCGCATCGTATTTTCGATTTAATACAAGTATGATTCTAATACTGGAATCGTATGTATCGAATGCATTAATAGAATGCATCAGTATAGGTAAACCCTGTAATTCTTGAAATTGTTTTGGGATAGAAGAGTTCATGCGTTGCCCTTCACCTCCAGCAACTATAAGAACTACTTTCTCCATATTTTAATTAAATGATTAACATAGCATCTCCATAAGAGAACATGCCATATTTTTCTTTAATTGCTAGCTTGTAAGCTTTCATAGCAAAATCATAACCAGCAAATGCCGATACCATCATCAATAGAGTAGATTCTGGCATATGGAAGTTAGTGATCATTGCATTCGCAATACTGAATTCATAAGGAGGGAAAATGAATTTATGAGTCCAACCATCGTAAGGTTTTAAAGTACCTTCTGTAGATACTGAACTTTCGACAGCTCGCATTGTAGTTGTACCTACTGCACAAACTCTATGAGTTCGTTTATCGACAGAGTTAATAAGATCCGCATTTTCTTGTGTTATCTGCACTTCTTCCGATTCCATTTTATGCTTGGTAAGATCTTCCACCTCAACATTTCTAAAAGAACCTAATCCTGGGTGTAAAGTAACTTTTGCAAAGTCAACACCTTTAATCTCTAATTTCTTTAATAACTGCTTACTGAAATGTAATCCTGCAGTTGGTGCCGCCACAGCTCCTTCTACTTCTGCATAAACAGTTTGATATCTTTCCACATCTTCAGGCTCAGATTCTCTTTTGATATATTTTGGAAGAGGTGTTTCACCTAATTCATTGATTCTTTCTTTGAACTCTTCGTACGGTCCGTCAAATAAGAATCTTAAAGTTCTACCTCTTGATGTCGTATTATCGATTACCTCCGCTACTAATAAATCATCGCCGAAGTATAATTTATTACCAATTCTAATCTTTCTAGCTGGATCAACTAAAACGTCCCAAAGCTTACTTTCTCTGTTTAGTTCTCGAAGTAAGAAAACTTCAATTTTAGCTCCGGTTTTCTCTTTGTTACCATACAATCGAGCAGGAAATACTTTCGTATTGTTTAAAACCATTACGTCTCCTTCGTTGAAATAGTCTAGAACATCTTCAAACTTCTTGTGTTCAATAGTTTGCTCTTTTCTATTTAATACCATCAATCTTGATTGATCTCTGTCAGGATTAGGATATTCTGAGATTAGTTTTTCAGGGAAAGTGTATTTAAACTTCGATAACTTCATTAGGTCTTATTTTATTAACCAATTAGTGCCAAAATAGCGAGGCGCGAATATAAGGATTTTATTAATAATTAACCATTGAAATCCCGTATCTAAAGCTTCTACTCTGCCTCGATTTCTGGAAATTGTTTATCCAACATCGATTCAAATGTTTGAACGGAAATAGCGTCTTCAAGTTTCGATTTGTTAATCGCTGTTCGACAGAGGGATGTAAGATGTGAACCGCTTTTTAGCTTCTCTCCAAAATCGTTTGCAATCGACCGGATATATGTGCCCTTACTGCATTCGATTCTGAAAAAAACATTAGGCATTTCGATTTTCTCTACTATAAAAGATAAAATCTCTATTGATTTAGTTCCAGCATCAATCATTTCTCCTTTATGCGCTTTTTTATAAGCCCGCTCGCCATTTACCCATTTTGCAGAATA
>JABSPR010000018.1 GCA_013214975.1 Flavobacteriales bacterium | reverse complement strand
TGTTTAAAATCTTTGCAGATATCGATGTGTTCGATATAGAACTTAATTTGTACGATGTTGATTCTTTTGTTAATGCGGTAAAAGCAATGGAACCAACATTCGGAGGAATAAACCTAGAGGATATTAAGGCACCTGAATGTTTTGAGATAGAAAGAAGGCTCAAAGAAGAGTTGAATATCCCAGTTATGCATGATGATCAACATGGAACGGCTATTATTTCGAGTGCTGCGTTGTTAAATGCTCTTTTTATAGCAGGGAAGAAAATAGAAGATGTTAGGGTTGTTTTTAATGGTGCTGGAGCGTCGGCGCAAACATGTGCCAAATTGTATTTATCCCTAGGATTAAAAAAGGAAAACTTAGTAGTTCTTGACAGTAAAGGAGTGATCAATGAATCAAGAGAAGGGTTAGATAAGCAAAAGCAATTCTTTATTACAACAAGAAAAATAACTACTCTCGAAGAGGCAATGAAGGATGCGGATGTCTTCGTTGGTTTATCTAGAGGGAATATTGTGTCTCAGGATATGGTTAAATCCATGGCTGATAATCCGGTGGTTTTTGCATTGGCAAACCCGGATCCGGAAATTAGCTATAAGGATGCAAAAACAGCAAGGCCAGATATTATTATGGCGACAGGTAGATCCGATCATCCAAATCAAGTAAATAACGTTTTAGGTTTCCCGTTCATCTTTAGAGGGGCATTGGATGTAAAGGCTACAACCATTAATGAAGAAATGAAATTGGCCGCAGTAAGAGCTATTGCTGAATTGGCTAAGGAACCAATTCCTCAAGAGGTTAATGAGGCATATGATACGGAGAATCTAGCATTTGGCCCGGATAATATTATTCCTAAACCACTTGATCCAAGGTTAATTACTACTGTGGCTCCCGCGGTTGCTAAAGCTGCAATGGAATCCGGCGTTGCTCAACAAGATATTACAGATTGGAACCAGTACGTAAATAACCTACGAAAAAGACTTGGGCATGATAATCAATTGATCAGAGATTTGACTTCAGCTACTGCAAAGAATCCGCAGCGCATATTATTTGCAGAGGCCGATAATTATAAAATGCTTAAGGCGGCACAGGTTATAATGGAAGAGGGGATTGGTATTCCTGTTTTGTTAGGAGAAACGGGTGTCATTAAAGCTATAATTAACGAAAACCAACTCCCTCTTGAAGGGGTTGAAATTATTGATCAACGAGCTCGAGAGCAGATTGAGCGAGTTGAAGAATACAGCAAAGTGCTCTTTGATAAAAGAAATAGAAAGGGAATGACCATGTACGAAGCCGGTAGATGGATGAGAGAACGAAATTATTTTGGTTCAATGATGTTAGAAACTGGGGAGGTTGATGCCATGGTAACTGGCTTGACTAAAAAGTACCCAACTGCAATTAGACCATCACTTCAAGTTATTGGTTCTGCCGAAGGAAACAAGACAGTTGCAGGAATGAATATTATCGTTTCAAAAAGAGGAACTTTCTTTTTTGCTGATACAACAATTAATATCAATCCTTCCGTCGATGATTTGGTGGAGATTACTGTTATGACAGCTGAAGCGATTCAGCAATTGGGTGTAAAACCACGAATTGCAATGCTTAGTTATTCCAATTTTGGATCTTCTGGTGGAGAGGATGCAATCAAGATGAAGAAAGCAGTTGCAATCATACATAAAGAACATCCAAATATTATTGTAGATGGAGAAGTTCAAGCTAACTTTGCATTGAACGATGAGATCATGAACGAACAGTTCCCGTTTTCGCAGTTGAGCGAACATGGAGCGAATGCATTTATATTTCCAAACTTATCTGCTGGTAATATTGCCTATAAGATGGTTCAGGAATTGGTTGATGTTGAGGTGATTGGGCCGATACTGCTAGGAATGAATAAGTCGGTTCACATATTGCAATTAGGAAGCTCAATAAGGGAAATAATAAATATGTCTATTGTGGCGGCCTTTAGAGCCTTGAAACAAAAGAAGCAAGCTAAATGATAAATCACATTAAGGGCAAGTTGGTAGAAAAAACGCCTACCTATGCCATTATTGAGTGTAACGGAGTTGGTTATCATCTCAATATATCTCTAAATACATATTCTAAAATTCCGGATAACGAAAGCGTAATGTTATATGCTCACTTGGCGGTAAGAGAAGATGCCCATACTCTGTTTGGGTTTATCGATAAAGATGAACGTCAGTTGTTTTTATACTTAATTTCTGTTTCTGGAGTAGGTGCGTCAACTGCACGAATGATTTTGTCTAGTCTTTCGCTTGTAGAAATTCAAACGGCAATTGTAGAAAGGAATGTTGCTGTATTAAAAAGTGTGAAAGGGATTGGAGCCAAGTCTGCAGAGCGAATAATTATCGATCTCAGAGACAAGTTGAGTAAAGAAAATTTTGGTAGTGAAATAAGCATAGAGACAAACAATAGTATACAAGAAGAGGCGTTATCTGCGTTGATTGCTTTAGGATTTGGGAAGAATATGGCCGAGAAGGTTGTCGTCAAGGCATTAAAGGGTTCAGGATCAGATGTAACTGTTGAGCAATTAATAAAGACAGCATTAAAAAACCTATAAGTTCTAGGAGGATTTTTTTATAATGTTACCCGAATCTTGTGAAATTAAGTAGTAGATATCTGTTGTTAATCGCATTTGCGTCAATTTTCCTGCTTTTCAGTACGGTAAATTTTTCGTTTGCACAGGATGATTCTACTCAAATTGTATTACCATTCCCTATCGAGGATCCCTTAAATAGAAATGGTACGAAAGAAGGTAATCCTAATCTTTTGTTGGAAACTCCACCTAATGTGGAAAGTAATGTTGAGTACAATCCTGCCACAGGAAAGTATGTGTTTAAAAATAATGTAGGTAAAGTGGATAATATACCTGCATCCGAAATGACTTTAGATGAGTTTTTGGAATATCAAAATGCAAAATCGAATCAGAATTATTTTAAAGAAGCAATAAAGGCAGAAAGTTTAAATAATTCTAGTTCTGGATTTAAACCAAAGCTGAATGTTGGGGGAGAAGTTTTCGATCGAATTTTTGGTGGTAACTCTGTTGACATAAAACCTCAGGGTTCAGCGGAGCTTATTTTCAATGGGGAAGTTAATCGGAATGATGATCCTGTTTTAACGACACGGCAAAGAAGAACTGCAATGTTCAATTTCGATGAGAAAATACAACTGAATGTTGTAGGTAAAATAGGGGATAAACTAACCCTTAATACGAACTATAATACGGAGGCAAATTTTGATTTCGAAAATCAAATGAAACTAGAGTATGTTGGTTACGAAGATGAAATAATAAAGCGATTGGAGGTTGGTAATGTTAGTCTTCCGCTTTCTAGCACGTTGATAACAGGAAGTCAATCTTTATTTGGGGTTAAAACAGAACTGCAGTTTGGTAAATTGATGGTAACAAGTGTTCTTTCTCAAGAGAAGGGTGAGAAATCTGTAATTGAAGTTACCGGGGGAGCCCAGGTTAATAATTTTGAAATTAAGGCAGATAATTACGAAGCCAATAAGCATTTTTTCTTATCCCAATATTTTAGGAATCAATACAATCAATCAATGTCTACGATTCCGGTTATTACTTCTGCAGTAAATATTACTAAAGTGGAGGTTTGGTTAACAAATACCCGTGGAGAGACTCAAAATATTCGAAATATTGTTGCTTTTCAAGATCTAGGGGAAGCCGTGCCATATAGTTCTAGCGTTACTAGTAATGGGTTAAATATTGTATATCCTCGGAATAATGTTAACTCACTAGATCCAGATAATTTTTCTGCAATATTTCCGGATGTAAGAGATATAAATACAGTGAATGAAGAGATGATAGCAGCAAATCTTTTACTCGCTTCCGATTATGAAAAGTTAGGTAATGCGAGAAAGTTAAAAGAAACAGAATATGATATTCATCCAACTTTAGGATACATTTCCCTAAAACAGGCGCTTAATCCAGATCAGGTTTTAGCCGTTGCATATCAGTATACACAGGGAACAACAGTGCACACAGTTGGAGAGTTCTCTGCAGGGGCGAATAAAGGACCCGATGGTCCGTCTACCTTGATTCTTAAGTTATTGAAGAGCACAGTAATTAATACAAAATTACCGATGTGGGATCTTCAAATGAAGAATGTTTATTCAATTGGTTCTTATGGTATTAACTCTGAAGATTTTCAATTACAGGTTGTATACAATAACCGAGAAACAGGGGTTGATATAAATTATATACCAGCCGGCGTGATTAAGAATGAATTATTGATTTCTGTTATGGAGCTTGATAATTTGAATATGCAACGAGATAATATGCCCGATGGATTATTCGATTTTTTAGATGGAATAACGATTGATAAAAACACTGGAAGGGTGTTTTTTCCAGTTGTGGAGCCATTTGGTCAGCAAATTCGAGACCGACTTGTAGATGAAGTAACTGGTTTGCCCGATACTGAATTGGGAGATAAATATGCTTTTGATAGTCTCTATACAACTACGCAGGGTGACGCTCGGGTTAAGTATCCGGATCAAAATAGATACAAAATTANGGGTTCGTATAAATCGGCTTCGAATTCCGATATTTCTCTGAATGCGATAAATGTCCCTAAAGGTTCAGTTAGTGTTACAGCGGGTAATAGGAAATTGNAAGAAGGAGAAGATTATACCGTGCAATATCAATCTGGAAGAGTAAGCATTATAAATGAAGAAATATTAAATAGTAATATCCCAATTAAAATATCACTAGAGAGTAATTCCCTATTCGGGATCCAATCCAAACGATTGATGGGAACGCATATGGATTATACATTTTCGGATGATCTTGTTATTGGTGGTACGATATTAAATCTTTCGGAAAAGCCAATGACGCCTAAAATTAATTCAGGTAGCGAACCGATGTCGAATACGATTTGGGGACTGACATTGGATTATTCGAAAGAGCTCCCATTCATAACAAAGTTGGTAGACAAAATGCCATTACTAGAAACGAAGGCACCTTCTAAATTTACTTTCAGTGGAGAATTTGCTCATATTATTCCTGGTCATTCACGAGCGTTGGGTAAGGAGGGGACTTCCTATATCGATGACTTTGAGGGTAGTCAAAGTGAAATAGATATTAGGCCTGCCTTTGCATGGGTGTTGGCCAGTACACCTGAAGGACAAGAAGATTTGTTTCCGGAAGCATCGTCAGGTTCATTAGACTATGGTAAGAATAGAGCAAAATTAGCCTGGTATACCATCGATCCTCTTTTCCATAATACAAACAGCGATACACCAGAAAATGTAAAAAAGGACAGAGACATGCAGTCCGATCACTATATGAGAGCTGTATTAGAAACAGAAGTTTTTCCTAATAAGGATCCATTACAGTATACACAATTGAGTATACCTATGATGGATTTAGCATATTATCCAGAAGAAAGAGGACCATATAATTACGATGCAGATGCGGGTAATAATTCTGCGGGAATGGAATTAGATGGGTCATTAGCTAATCCATCGAGTAGGTGGGCTGGTATTATGAGACAAATTACCACGAACGATTTTGAAGCAGCTAATGTTGAGTTTATCCAATTTTGGATGATGGATCCATTTGATTCAGAAGATGGAAACCCTAATCACGATGGTGGTGAATTGTATTTTAACTTGGGTAATATTTCAGAAGATATCCTAAAGGATTCAAGAATTAGTTTTGAAAATGGATTACCTACTAATAGAGAGGACGTGGATGCGTTGGAAGGAGTGGATCCTTCACTTTGGGGTAATGTGCCGAATACGCAGGCCATAGTTCATGCGTTTGAGTTGGAAGAAAGCGCACGTGCTTTTCAAGATGTAGGTTTAGATGGTTTGCGAGATGAGGATGAAGCAAATCATTATGCAGCTTATTTGTCTTCTTTGTCTGCCTCCCATGGTACTGGATCGCAAGCTTATTTGAATGCATTAGAAGATCCATCTGGTGATAACTTCTCCTTTTTTAGAGGCTCCTCTCTCAATAGCGAATTAGATATTCTTGAGCGATATAAAAACTTTAATGGCCATGAGGGAAACTCAAGTATAGAAGAGCCAGATGGGTATCCAATTATTGGTACACGGATTCCTGATTCTGAAGATAAAAATCAGGATAACACGATTAGTGAAAACGAGAGTTATTTTCAATATAGACTTAGGTTAACACCAGAGGTATTGAACGATCCAGTGAAGCAAAAAGAAAACTTCATTACGAGTGTTACCACCTCAAGCGTAGTTACAAACAACGATAAAACGAGGTCTGTAAAATGGTATCAATTTAGAATTCCAATAAAATCCCCTTCCAAAACAGTAGGAAATATTCCGGATTTTAGATCTATTAGGTTTATTAGAATGTTCTTACAAGGATTTAACGAGAAGGTAGTTCTTCGTTTCGCGCGGTTAGAGCTAGTTAGAAGTGAGTGGCGGAAATATCAAGAAACAATCGAAGAATCTGGCGTTTATATTCCAACAGAAGCGCCAGCTACTTCTTTTGATGTTGCCGCTGTAAATATTGAAGAGCATGCAGAGAAATCTCCAGTAAATTATGTACTCCCTCCGGATCTATTGAGAGAAGTAGATAACACCACTTCGCAGTTACGTCAGTTAAATGAGCAGTCTTTGGCAATAAATGTATGTGCACTAGAAGATGGTTCTTCGGTGGCGATTTATAAGAATGTGAATTTTGATGTTCGTTCCTATAAAAAGCTATTAATGGATGTGCACTGCGAGGCTGGAGTTGCTGATCCCGCCGGATTAGAGAATGGTGATTTAAGATTGTTTATACGGTTGGGAACCGATTTTTACGATAACTATTATGAATATGAGTTGCCGATGGATGTGACAGAAGCGGGTTCGTATGTCAATAAAAATGATGCAGACCAGGAGATTGTTTGGCCAGCCAACAATAAAATTGAACTGGAGTTTGCTGATTTTCAGGCTACCAAAACCCGTAGGAATGCAAATCCAGAAATCCCTGTAAATAAAGTTTGGACCAATCCCGATCCCGAAAAACAGAATATTAAAATAAAGGGTAATCCAACATTAAATAACTTGAAGATTATAATGATCGGGGTCCGAAATCCTAAAAATGATGGTGTTACAAAATGTGGAGAGGTATGGGTAAATGAACTAAGACTCTCTGATTTTGATGAAAAAGGTGGATGGGCTTCTATTGCACGAGCTTCTTTAAATATGGCCGATTTTGCAACGGTTAACTTAACAGGAAATATTACAACTTTCGGTTTCGGAAGTATTGAGAAAAAAGTAAGTGAAAGAAGTAGAGAAAATATTAAGCAGTATGATTTGTCCTCGAGTATTGAACTAGGCAAATTCTTTCCGGAAGAAAGTAAGATTAAAATACCGATGTATGTAAATTATTCACAAGGATTTACAAGTCCTCAATTCGATCCACTTAGCCCAGACATACTAACGAAAGAAACAAAGGAAACGCTGAACGATAGGATAGAAACCTGGCAAAATTATAAGAAAGCGATAAGAACGTACACGGAACGTAAGAGTATGAACTTTACTAATGTGAAGAAGAATCGGGCGCCGGGAAAAGGAAAAGCACATATTTATGACATAGAGAACTTGTCTCTAACATATTCTTTTAATGAGAATTTAAAAACGGATATCAATACAGTTGAGAACAGAAAAACAACTTATAAAGGAGGATTAAATTATAACTACACGACTACCCCTAAGAACATTAAGCCGTTCGGGAAAACTAAATCAACCTTGTTGAAGAAGAAGTCAATGAAGATTATTAAGGATATTAATTTTAACTACCTCCCATCACGAATTTCGGTAAGGGCCAATCTGGATAGATTATATGGCATTACCCAATATCGAAATACAACTAATCCATCGATTGAAGCTATTGTTGATACGTCGAGCCATTTGAATAAGAACTACAACAAGAACTTCACATTCAACAGAATGTATGATGTCAAATACGATTTAGCGAAAGGGATTAAGTTAAATTATTCTGCAACTAACGTTGCTCGAATCATAGAGGCGCCGGGCGAAGTTACCGACGAGGTTCGGGCAGATGCATGGAAGAATGTTGCTAAGTTCGGAGTTAATTCGAATTTCCACCAAGTAGTAAAACTAGATTATAAAGTTCCGATAGATAAGATCCCGTTATTTAATTGGATGAGTGTGAACCTGCGTTACACAGCCAATTACGATTGGAAAAGATCGCCATTTGATGCTGTATCCGACTCTCTACTCGGTAATACTATCGAGAATTCGAATACCAACCAGATTACGGGTAATTTGAATATGAAGAAGCTTTACGACAAGATTCCTTATTTGAAGAAGATTAATAAGAAAGCTCAAAAAGCAGAAGCCGCAAGAAAAAAAGCAGCAAGAGCTAAGCCGAAAAAGAATGATAAACTAATTGTTTTAGAGGGCGAGGCTGATGAAGCTGCGAAGAAAAAAGAAGAAGAAAAAAAGAAGAAAGAGGAAGAGAAAAAGAAAGCACTTGCACTAACTCCAATAGAAAGAGCCTTTAAATTTTTAATGGGTGTTAATTCAGTTTCACTTAACTACTCGGAAGGTAATGGTGAATTGTTACCAGGTTATAAGGACTCAACATTTGTACTTGGTTCGAATAAAAAGTTCACCGCTCCTGGTTTGAATTATATATTGGCACTGCAAGATCCAGAAGAGTATTCAGACTATGCTGCTAGAAATGATTGGCTCGTTATGGATACAAGCTTTAACAGGCAACATATTATCACTAAGAGTAGAAATATTAGTGGGAGAATTGTGGCTAAACCAATTAAGGGATTTCAATTAACAATCTCTGGAAATAGAAAATTCACCAATAATGTTTCCGAGATATTTAAGTTTGATCCTGGAGCCTCAGATGAGGCACCCAATGGTTTTGTTCATACTTCTAGGATAGAAAGCGGATCATATAGTATGTCTTATAATTTCTTTCGAACTGCCTTTGATGTTGGAGGAAAGACAGAAGAATCCGTAACTTTTGAAGAATTTAAAAATCTTCGTGAAACGTACTCTACTCATTATGGAACGCGTAATGATAATTCAGAATTGGACACTTCAGTTTACCATAGTGGATATGGAGAAACATCACAAGAGGTATTGGTGCCTGCATTTATTAAGGCGTACTCAGGTAAGGATTTAAATTCTAGTGAGTTACCATTTCTTAAAATACCACATCCTAATTGGAAAATTACTTATAAAGGACTGTCGCAAATTAAAGCGGTTAAGAAGTACTTCAAATCTATCAATATGAGTCATTCCTATAAGTCGAGTATGAATTATGGGTATAAATCGAATTTATTATATGGAGATAAGGGAAATAATGGAGAAGGCGATGGTTTTGCAGATGATGTGGATGTAAATGGTAATTACATGTCGGAATTTGAGATTGGTCAGATTACGTTATCGGAGAAATTCGGTCCGTTAATCAACATAGATATGATCTGGAAAAACAGCATGAAAACGAAACTTGAGTA
>JABSPR010000017.1 GCA_013214975.1 Flavobacteriales bacterium | reverse complement strand
CTATTATAAGAACAGTATGGGGCTCGATGCCTTTATTACAGGGAAATGTTTGAATATGGCCAAGCAAGCCCGTAAGCTTCAAATTCCCATTACGACTTTTATGATAGCGCGCGATCAATATCTACAGCACTTCGTTGAGGAGTTTACTCAGGCTAACCAGGGCAAAGCTTTTTACACAGGACTAAAAGGATTGGGCGAGATGATATTTGAAGATTACGAACAGAATAGAAAAAAGAAAATTAGAAATTAGCATGGACCACAAAGCAATACAAACGTTAGGGGACTTAGTAAAAAGTGGCTACACAAGTAAAAGCGTAAAGCAAGAATTGAGAGATAACTTGGTAGAGAAGCTTGCAAATGATTTGCCCTTGTTTGAAGGTATAATAGGTTATGACGATACTGTTATCCCTGAACTAACCAATGCGATACTGTCTAAGCACAATATTAATCTGCTGGGTTTACGTGGTCAGGCGAAGACAAGAATTGCACGTTCCATGGTTAATTTATTAGATGAATATATTCCAGTGGTGGAAGGGTCCGAAATTAACGACGACCCATTAAATCCCTTATCGAGATTTGCGAAAGACCTTGTTTCTGAAAAGGGAGATAATACACCAGTCAGATGGCTCCATAGAACTAATCGGTTTTTTGAGAAGTTGGCTACACCAGATGTTACTGTGGCCGATTTGATAGGAGATGTAGATCCTATTAAAGCTGCAAGTTTGAAGTTGTCTTATGCGAACGAAGAGGTGATTCACTTTGGAATGATTCCTCGTGCCAACCGTTGCATATTTGTGATTAATGAGTTACCAGATTTACAGGCTAGAATCCAGGTTTCGTTATTCAATATCTTGCAAGAAGGGGATATACAGATTAGAGGTTTTCAAATGCGATTGATGTTAGATCTAGAATTTGTGTTTACAGCAAACCCAGAAGATTACACAAATAGAGGAAGTATTGTAACACCACTTAAAGATCGTATTGGATCTCAAATAATGACGCACTATCCGCAGGATATAGAAACGGCACAAGCCATTACGGATCAAGAAGTGAAGTTATCGGAAACAGCGAATAAGAAAATACTTGTACCAAGTCTAGCTAAACAACTAGTTGAGCAAATAGGCTTCGAGGCAAGAAAGAGCGAATTAATTGATAGTAAGAGTGGCGTATCTGCACGGATGAGTATCACAATCTATGAGAATTTGTTGAGCACTGCCGAGCAAAGGTTGATACGAAGTAAAGACAAGGAAACAACTGTTCGTATGAGTGATTTCTTAGGAATAACTGCCGCGATTACTGGTAAGGTAGAATTGGTTTACGAAGGAGAACAGGAAGGGGCAGCGGGAGTTGCATCTATTCTATTGGGCGATGCAGTAAACGCTTTGTTTGGAGATAATTTTAGAGAGATTAAGAAATTACAAAAGCCCGACGAGATTGATGAGTTTGATAAAGTAGTTAACTGGTTTATGAATAACTCTGGTTTTGAATTGCCAAACGGAGCAAGTAATGATAAATATTCAAGTTTGTTAAACTCGGTTGGGCCGTTGGGCGATGTGCTTGAAGCTTACATTCTGGAAACAGCTCCGGAAGATGAATTATTTTATAAAGAGTTTGTTTTATGGGCTCTTGCCGAGAATGAAAAGCTAAGTAAAAAGAGTTATTCAAAGGGCGTAAGCTTTGCCGATTCGATATTGGATTCTTTATACAGCTAGATTAATCTTTATTCGTGAAGAAGCCCAGGGAGTATGTCTCATCTAAAGATATAAGCAAGATCGATTTATCTGTTGGTCCTAAATCAATAGGAGCTTTTCTTATTGAAGCTATTAATCCGAATAGCGGAAAATTTCTACCTCGTTATGTTGGATGTTCATACGATAACTTAATGGGAGAGATTGTTAGAAGCACCCTTCGAAAGGAGAATATTGGGTTTAACAGGTATCGACTAGTTGAAACGAAAACACCTCAAGGAGCATGGGCGTTGGAGTGTAAAACATACCACGAGTTTAAAGAGGTAAATAATTTGACAAACTCTAGTACAAGCGAAGGGCCAAAGAAAGAATAACAAAAAGTTTTTTTGTTCGTGAAATAGTGCTTGTATTATAGTTGTGTGGCCTCGTAACTATAACTAATTCAAGTCTAAATTGAATAGATTTTTATTATGAGAAAGTATGTCCTATTAATAACCGTATTAAGCTTCATTGTTGGCTTTCAGCAACTGTCTGTGGCCCACGAAACATAGAAAGAAGTTAAGGCCGAACATCAGAATACTGGATTCTTGGATTTTATGGATACTACGATACACGGAACTTCAGTGTAATGACCATTAATATTCTGGCCAAACTACCTCATCGGGTTCAATATTTTTCTCTTACTAATTACCAAAGCGTTCCACGTACGCCTGATTTAGGAGGCTATTACAGCGAGCATAATATTCGTTGGAATGTAAAAAAGGGAAATTCATTAGATATTAGATTTCAATATGTCATGCGACAGGGCGATATGAATGACGATTACAAACTAGGTTTTAGGTGGAGATAGAGTAATACACCGGTTATTAAGGATTTTTTTCCAAGATGAATATGTTCTATTCTGCAAATCCAATGCTTATTCTGTTCCGAATGGAAACAGATATTAAATACATGACAATGATAGAGCATGTTTACAACATTAAGGTATGGCCGAGTAAATTGAAGGACCGTGTTTATATTGCCGGATTCGCAGACCAGAATATCGTTTATCTAGATGGAGGGGTTAAAATGAGGTGGGTATCAGAGTATCAGTTAGGAATTCGATTAATAGATCAATTTTACCTTGTTGCTGAATATAGAATAAATGATTTATTACCTTCCGGTAATTATGGTTTAGGGTATGGATTCCAGTATAAAGTAGCATTCAAATAATTCAAAGAAATTTATGAAGTCTCTAAAAAGTCAAATGAATATTTTTTTGGTAGTTATTCTTTTTTTAGGAATAGGCTGTGCTGATAATGGTATCACTGAAATTAATATTGGGTATATAGGGCCATTGTCGGTTAGGGCAACAGATTTGGGAATTGGTCCGGCAAAAGCAATTGAATTGGCGGTAGAGCAATACAATGAAACAAAAGAGGAGGATGAACCAAAATTAAATCTTTTTGTAAAAGACGATGAATGGGAAAAAGACAAGGCTTTGCCTTTATACGATGAGTTAAGAAAAGACCATGATATTCAAGTTGTTTTAATTAGTAATACGGGTGGTACTGTTGCAATTCAGGGAAAACTGTTGGCGGATAATGTTCTTTGTATTAATTCTTTAAATAATGATGAATTACTTTCCTCCCTTAATGAAAATACGTTTGCTGTTGCTAAAAGTACAGAAGGTGCAAATGGTTTAGTGGCAGAACGAATCGTTGAGTTGGGATTAAAAAAAGTTATGATAATGCATTTTCCGAACGACTTTATGACAAGGGGGGCAATGGCTGCGAAGAAAATTTTGGATCAGGCTAAAATTGAAAATTTGGTATATGAAGTTGAAAAAGGAAATAAAGACTTTACAGATCATTTCAAGAAATTTCAAACAGATAGTTTCGAGGCATACATAATGTTTGGTTATAAGGCGTTTGGTTTTGCCTCTAAACAAGCTAGGGATTTGGGTATTGATGCTCCGTTTTATGGTTCTGCTACGCTAATGGACCCTGCTTATTTCAATAATTCGGAAGGTGCAATAGTGGGTACAGAGTTTCCGTTTTTTACTCCGTCAGATGGAAACTATATTAAGGCGAATGAGTTTTTAGACGCATATGCTGAAAAATTTGGAAAGAAACCAAACTCTATTTGGCCACCGATGCAAGCATTTGATGCAGCTAATTTGTTGATATCGAAATTACGATCTGTAAATAAAGGGTTGCCCGAAGGTTTGTCTATTGGCGAATGGTTGCGATCTCAGCTCCACGAAGTATCCTACTTTGAAGGTGTTTGTGGAAATCTTTTGATAAGTGAAGATGGGATGTCAAAGGGAGTGTATTTTTCTTTGTATCGTTTTGATGGGGAGGGTGATATAAGTAACGTTACACACTAGAATTATAGTATGACAATTCGAAATAAGTTAATTCTCGCTTTTGGTTCGATTATATTATTTCTGATAATTGTTATTACACTTATTCAGATTGTTAGTCGCGATGCCAATTCTAATTACCAAAATATGTTGGATATTTCTAATCCAGCTATTTCGAATTTGGAGCGGTTTCAATCCTCAAATAATGAGTTAAATCTTCTTGTAGTTAATCTTGTATCCAGTTACGGAAGTTTTAATCCTTCAAGAGAAAACAGAATAAAAGGAATATTGGATGTTGAGTTTCCAAACTTAATATCTGAGGTAAAAATAATTCAGGGTAGGCTACCAAACGAAGGCAAATTATTTGAAAGCTGTCACCAAATAATAACTATTGCTGCAGAGCTGAGAAGTAATTATTGGATTATTCTCGGAATGGAAAAAGCAGGTAAAGGGAATAAGGAAGCAATAAAGCTGGCAAAAGACTTGGCAGGGAATCTGATTCATGATGAAATAACTCCGTTGTACCAGCGGTTAACGTATCAACTTTGTAAACTACAGGACTTTTACAAGAAAGAGAATGCGCAATTCCAATCGGGTTTGGCAAAAAGTATTTTTTTGCTATCTACCACTACCCTGATAATAGGTGTAGTTGCAATATTATTAGGTTTGATTATTTCCTTGCGCATCACTAAATCAATTGTAAATCCTGTTATTAAATTACAAGAATCTACTTCTGAAATTAGTAAAGGGAACTATGATTTGAAAATTGAATTAAACGAAAGTGATGAGTTGGGTAAATTGGGTAAATCGTTTAATCTAATGACAGCAGCAGTGCAAGAAAGTTTTAATAAAGTAGAAAATTCAAATAGAAAATTGATGCAGTTGAACTACATAGCATCACATGATTTGAAAACTCCAGTAAAGAATATTGAGGGTTTGTTGGAGGTTCTAAAAGAGGAAAATATGATAGCTGATGAAGGCAAATGTTTAATAGATATGGCTTGTAGTAACCTTGAAACTATGACGGATACAATTGCCAGCTTAAATAAAGTGATATCGGTACAAACCGAGTTGGAAAATATGGAAATGGATAAGTTGCATTTATCTACAATCGTTGATGAGGTAAAAGGATTGCTGAGTACAGAAATAGAAAATACAGGAACGCAGATAGACGAATATTTTTCTACAATGGAGTATGTCATGTTTTCGAAAGTTCATTTGGTTAGCGTCTTCCAAAATATGTTAACGAACTCTATTAAGTACCAACAAAAAGGTAATGTGCCTAAAATTAGCATTAGCTCATCGGTTGAAAATGGGTTTGCTATTTTAGAATTTAAGGATAATGGAATAGGGATGGATTTGAAAAGAACAGAAGGTAGGTTGTTTGGCCTCTTCCAGCGATTTAATGATACATATAAGGGAAAAGGGATTGGTCTTCATATAGTTAGTTCTATAATAGAATCCGTAGGAGGTGAAATTAAAGTAGAAAGTGAACTAGGTGTTGGAACTTCTTTTAGAGTGAGCATTCCTATATAATTTACAAAGTGATTCTGCACGTTGATTACCCTTTCATTTACGTAATTTTGCAATATGTCAGAACGAACGTTTCAAGATTTTAAATTAACCTCTGCATTGCGTAATGCTATTGAGGAAGAGGGTTTTGTTAATCCTACTCCAATTCAAGAAGAGGCTTATCCCGTAATTCTTTCTGGTAGAGATATGGTGGGAATTGCGCAAACAGGTACAGGTAAAACCCTGGCCTATGTTATTCCAATCTTGCATCAGCTTACATATTCTGAACAAATTAATCCTAGGATTTTGATATTGGTTCCAACAAGAGAGTTGGTTATTCAGGTTCAAAAAGAGATTGAGCGGTTTTTGACCTATATGACAACTCGTGTATTAGGGATTTATGGAGGTGTAAACACTAACCCGCAACGAATGAAATGTGCGCAAGGTGCGGATATTATTGTGGCTACTCCAGGACGATTATATGATTTGGTTATAAGTAGGTCTCTTCATTTAAAGGCCATTAAAAAGCTTGTTATTGATGAGGTTGATGTAATGCTTGATTTGGGCTTTCAGCTTCAACTTGAACGTATTTTTGAGTTGCTTCCCGAACAAAGACAGAATATTATGTTTTCGGCTACTATGACGGAAGAAGTTGATGTTTTGATAGATGATTATTTTGCTGGTCCAGTTAAGATTGCCATCGAATTAAGCGGTACACCATTAGATAATATTAAGCAGTCGTGTTACTTCGTTAAAAATTTCTATACCAAGATTAACCTCTTGGTGCATCTTCTTCAGGATCAAAATGAATTCACCAAGGTGTTAGTATTCGCTTCAAATAAAAAACGTGTTGATCTTATTTTTGAAAGACTAGAAGAAGAGTTTGGTAATACTTGTGCAGTTATCCACGGTAATAAATCACAGAACTTTAGAATAAGAAGTATAGAGCAATTCGAACAAGGAGTTAGTAGGGTTTTGGTTGCAACAGATGTAATTGCTCGTGGTCTTGACCTAGATAAGATTTCTCATGTTATCAATTTTGATACACCTATTTATGCAGAGAACTACATGCATCGAATTGGCAGAACGGGTAGAGCGGAAGAAAAGGGTAAGTCGATTTTGTTTTTTACAGAGCAAGAAGAGAGCGATATGGTGGATATCGAGGACTTGATGGATTACGAGATTCCCGTTATTGAATTTCCGGATGAAGTTGAAGAGTCTGCTCAACTATCAGATGAGGAACGAACAAGACCAAAATTCAGCAAGAATCGAATAGATTCAAGGGCAAATCTCAATAGTGGATTTCACGAAAAGAGCGAAAAGAATAAGAAGACCAATCAAGGTGGATCTTACTCTCGAAAGAAAGCTTTGAAATACAAGAAAGCGAGACGGAGAGGAGATAAGATACTGAACATGAATAAGAAAAAGTAAAAAGCTTTTCTTGTTATATTACCTGATAGGTAATAATACGTAGTTTCGTTGTTGATCAATAACGAAACTTTCACACCCAATTATTATGAGTAAGAATATTATCCTATGTGCCGACGGTACTGGTAACGAAGGTGGTTATACGCCAGATAGTAATGTCTATAAAATGTACAATGCTATCGATATTCATAATGCTGCAAAAGAGCAAATAACATTTTACGACAACGGGGTAGGAACGCAAAAAAACAAATATATCAGGAGTCTTTCTGGGGCTTTAGGATTTGGTTTTGAAACGAATGTTAAGGATTTGTACGAGTTTTTAGCTCGGCGTTACGACGCTGGTGATGGTATTTTCATGTTTGGGTTTAGTCGAGGTGCTGCTACAATAAGAGCGTTTAATGGCTTTATCGATAATGTTGGCCTT
>JABSPR010000016.1 GCA_013214975.1 Flavobacteriales bacterium | reverse complement strand
AATACAACTAGGATTACCGTATCAACAAATGCGGAAACCAGGTTCTTTTCTCTTCTAAATAGAAGAGTGAAAAAGGGAATACTCCAAATATACAAGCATAAAAAACCTTTGGTTAATACTCCACACGCAAGGGAAATACCTGCAAGTATAATCCACATAAACCTTTTCCTTTCATCACTTTTTAGATAAAGTAAAACTGACAGACAAACGAATATGCTCATTGTGTTTTCAAGCATATTATTTGCTACAGCCCACGTTACATTATCCATGGTAATCCACAGAAGAATAGGTACCCAACCCGTTTTCTTATCTCCTGTCAGCTTCCCCCAAATTGATACAATCAGATAACCAACTAAAACATAAGTAAGCAAAGAATAGAAACGTTCTACTAAAATTGAATCACCAAACAACTTGAAAAATATACTTTGAAGTCCAAGGGCCAAGGGGGGGTGCTCATAGAATTCAGGATGCAAGTTATTACTCAAATGAGGGTGCCAAAAACTCCCTAACCCATTTGCCATGTTCCTTGAAATATCGGCATACAGTAATCCATCCATGAACATACCCTCCGAGAATAGTCCACCTGAAACAATCGTAAGAAATAGAAATCCTACGAAGAGAAATAAATAATGATGTTTATCTAGTTTCATAAAATCTATCATAGTCCAACCTAAATAATTCCCACTCCCATTAGTACAGCGAGCACCATTATCATAGCGCTAACAACTACCTGAACCAATTCGATGGTTATCTTTTTTAGAACTTTCTTTCCTAAAAATGCGCCTGCGAATGCAGCTATTATCGCCGCAACTAATATTTGCATGTTTTCGCCAATGTTAGAATACTTCGTGAAGTAAATGGAAATTCGGGATATGTCTACCACACAAGCTATGATAACTCCTGTGGCTATAAAACTCTCTTTAGATAATCCGCATTTTATTAGAAAAGCACTTCTCAAGGCACCTTGATGTCCAGATAGACCACCAAAAAATCCACTTATCGCGCCACCCACGTAAAGTTTAGATTCGGAGAATTCTAGCTTTTTGAAAAATGGCATTAGTTCCAGCACAGCAAAACCAAACATCACAACTGCTATCATCACTTTTATTGGGGTAATTGTACAAGTGATTGATCCAAGAGTGTAAACTGCCAATTCGGTGCTAGTAGAAAAATACATCAAAATTAATGCTCCCAATATGGCACCAATAATTGCAGGGATACCAAACTTGAGCACTACAGACCAAACAGCCTCTTTACCAACAATAGCCATTTTAAAAAGATTGTTGAGTAGGTGTACCACACCTGTCATCGCAATAGCAACCTCCACTGGAAAAAATAAAGCGAATGCAGGTAGTAGAATTGTACCCAAACCAAACCCCGAAAAGAACGTTAGTAGAGATGCTACTAATGCAACGGCACTTACAACTACGATTTCCATGTTTCATTAAATTAAGGAAATGCAAAGCAACATAATAAGTATGTACGATTTGAAGATATCCTCCTTAATTTTACAATAATACTTTCGTTAAAAATGCATCTTGAGTTACTTTGAATTAGAACATATTTGGTTTTTTCTAGGATTGCTTCCTTTGGTTGCCTTTTTATATTCTGCTGTAGGCCATGGTGGTGCAAGTGGCTATTTGGCATTAATGGCATTGTTCGGTTTTGCTCCAGATGAGATGAAGCCAACGGCATTGCTACTCAACTTATTCGTTGCGGCTATTTCTTTTTATCACTATTGGAAAGAAGGTCATTTTAATAAAAAGCTCTTTTTCTCATTCGCCCTCGCTTCTATCCCCCTTTCCTTCTTAGGTGGGATGATTGAAGTAGACACAAGCATTTATAAAAAGGTATTAGGTGTACTTCTTCTTTTCGCAGTATTACGAATGATGAACGTTTTTGGAAAAGAGAAGACAGCAATTAAAGAAGTAAAAATCTGGCAGGGCATAGTTATCGGTGGAGCAATTGGCTTCTTCTCTGGCCTTATCGGTATTGGTGGAGGAATAATTTTAAGTCCAGTAATATTGCTTTTGCATTGGGGTAAAATGAAAGAAGCCGCAGCAGTATCGGCCCTATTTATATGGGTTAATTCCGCTGCCGGAATGGCTGGCCAAATTTCTAGTGGAGTTGAAATAAATTCTCAGGCCTTCATCCTAGTTGGCATTGCAATCGTTGGTGGCTTTCTCGGATCTTACTATGGAAGTAAAAAATTAGATAATAAATATTTGCGCTTCGTTCTGGCTTTTGTGCTAATCACAGCATGCTTTAAATTGTTTATTACGTAAGCATAGACCAGCTTATAGTCTTATCTTCGCGGCAAGGAGATTACGACATGCCAAAAGAAGAAGAAAAAAAAGAACCCACCAGACTGCTTACCGCTGAAGAAATTGCAGAATGCATTTCTATCCTTGAGGCATTAAACGCGGATACAGATCAGATTTTTGAAATCCCAAAAAGCACACGAGTAGAGCTTCTAAAAGCGGCGGGCAAATTATCTCGTCCGGATAGAGATGAATTTTCTAGGCGAAAGAAAGATGCCAAGAAAGCACAAAAACGAAAGATGATGGCTCGCGACAAATACGCGCGAAACACCACAGGAATTAGAAGTGCACGTGATGCAAGCATATTCGTTGCCCCACTAATGCTTCAAAATAAGGAGACCGAATCGAAAGAGAAAGCGGTGTTAGAATCGCCTCGAAACTGCTACGTATGCAAGGCCGTTTTTAACACGCTGCATCATTTCTACGATACAATGTGTACAGAATGTGGTGACTTCAATTATGCTAAACGTTTTCAGACTGCTGAGCTAAAAGGCCAAGTCGCTTTAGTAACTGGATCTCGACTTAAAATAGGATATCATATTACTTTGATGATGCTAAGAGCCGGAGCAACCGTAATTGCTACTACTCGTTTCCCGGTTGATTCTGCAATACGTTTTGCCAAAGAATCGGATTTTGAGCAATGGGGTCATCGACTTAAAATACACGGACTTGATCTAAGGCATATTCCAAGTGTAGAGATCTTCTGCAACTTTATAGAACAACAATATGATCGTCTAGACATCCTAATAAATAACGCTGCACAAACGGTAAGACGACCAGCCGGATTTTACCAGCACATGATTGCAAATGAAGAACTATCGATTGATAAATTGCCAAAATATGCTAAGCTTGTTTTATCGGATCATGATGCTTGTTTGCAAGAAATAAATGCACTGAGCACAAACTTCGAAAAAGGACAGGGTAAAAATTTACCCGTTACCTGGCATGGAAAACAAATAGGAATTGGACTAACCTCATCAGCCAAATTGTCTCAAATTCCATACAGCATCGATAATTCATTGGCTGTTGAAGAAGTATTTCCAGAAGGTAAACTCGACGCCGATTTACAGCAAGTAGATCTTCGTACAACAAACAGCTGGCGATTAAAACTTGGTGAAATTGAGACTAACGAAATGCTCGAAGTACAACTTGTAAATTCTGTTGCTCCCTTTGTTTTGTGTAATCGATTGGTGAACTTAATGAAGAAAGACAACACCGGGAAAAAGCATATAATTAACGTTACCGCTATGGAAGGTAAATTCCATCGTTTTCACAAAGAGGCACGCCATCCACATACCAACATGGCAAAAGCGGCTCTTAATATGATGACCTTAACCTCAGCTGGCGAGTTAGCCAAATTTGGAATCTATACCAATGCAGTAGATACTGGTTGGGTAACAGATGAGGATCCTGCCGAGCTAGCAAAAAGAAAAGAAGAGGTACACGACTTCCAACCTCCACTAGATATAGTAGACGGAGCAGCACGTGTTATGGATCCTCTATTGGATGGTATCAACTCCGGAAAACATTGGAATGGTAAATTCTTAAAAGATTACCGACCAATCGATTGGTAAATAGAATTCCTAATTTCCCAACTTCTTTCCCTCAAGCAGATCAATTAATATGGCTATATCCTCTAGTATAAAGCAACAATTATCTCAAAGCTCTCTTTTTGAAAGATTGTATCTCGGTTTCTTTGCAATTCTTCCTCTTATATTTTCAACGGAATCTATCGATCCTGTATTAATTCCGAGGCAGTTTTTCCTCACTCTTTTCATAGCCTTAACCTCTATTCTTGTTTCCTACTTCATTTATCAGAATAAATTAACACTCGATTTAAGGTTTATCAAACTAGGCTTGCCTCTTTGCATCCTGGCTTTCTTGGGATTCAATTTACTATCGATGAATCAATCTCTAGTCATCTCCGAAAGTATCTACTCCATCTCCAAACTATCCTTAGTCGTAATCTTTTATTTGCTAACCACCTATCTACTCATTCAAAAGAAAATAAGTAACAACACACTGGTTATTGGAATTAGTGCCTTTATATCTATTACAGTAATTGTGGGAACTATTCAGTTAGTTGCGAATCAAGGAGATTTTGCCAGCATGAAATCTTCAATGGCCAATAAGAACCTTTTCGCCTCAATAATCTTTCTTTCATTTCCATTTATACTGTACTACCTGGCAAATAAAAAAAGATGGCTATTGTTCTTGGTACCATTTCTTATCCTAATCCTCTCTGTTCTATTAATACTTCAGACTAAGGCAGTTCTGCTTGCCTTTATAATATTTGGCATTATCGTTACAACTTGGCTTGTCGCTTATCAAGGTGGGGGCAAGAAGTATTACAAACAGATTTTAAAATTTGGTATACCAACTCTTATTCTATTTGGCACATTAACCTACTTAAACATTGATAAGTTTCCTCATCTGCTTAATACAGAAACAGCCAAAACAAGAATTCATCTTTGGGAAAACTCGGCATTAATTATTCAAAATAATCTATGGACAGGCGTTGGAGTCGGAAACTGGAAAATTTATTTTTCAAAACACGGATTATACAATTTCAACGAAGCAGTTCAAAATGGATTAACAATATTCCAGCGCCCACATAATGATTTTATTTGGGTCTTCGCAGAACTTGGAATAGGAGGAATTATATCGTACTCCCTTATTTTTCTCGTCGCTATTCTATGTCTCGTTCGAATTATTCGTGACACAATAGAAAAGAAAGTAAAAAACTTCTATGTGCTATTTTTTGCCTGCATTACGGGATATACTATTATTTCTGCCCTTGATTATCCCATGGAGAGGATTGAGCACCTCGTTATATTCTTCACAATTTTAGCAATTACTACGGCAAAATATTATTCTTTAAGTAAGGATGAAACCGCTTTTCAATCCTCAATTTCTTATAAATCGATACTTGGTCTTTTACTCATTTCCGTTGTTAGCCTTTCTACTATTGTATGTTCAAAACGATATGCTGGAGAAATACATTCAACTAATATATTACGTTATCGACATAGTGCTAATTGGAATAAATTACTTTCAGAAGTAGATAGAACCATTAGTCCGTTTTACGAAATAGACCCCATGTCTATCCCTGTCGAATGGTACAGAGGGGTAGCACTATTTGCTAAGGATAATATTCCAGAAGCGCATAAGAGTTTTGAAAAATCTTATTCTTTAGCACCTTCAAATATTCATGTTTTGAATAACCTCGCTAGTTGTTACGAAAAGCAAGGATTCCATCTCAAAGCTGAGAAATACTATGTAGAAGCCCTCCTAATTTCTCCTAATTTCGAAGAAGTAATATTGAACTTAAGCGCTGTTTATTTTAATTCAAATCAATTTAATAAAGCTTTTAAAACCATAGACAGATGCGGCACGGAAAGTAGCGATAAAAAATACAAAGTTTTTTTACCTGCTATTTTAAATGCTAAATGTGAATCAATAATAAACGAATTGCGAGACGAATACGCCATTAAACACGTCAGAGCCATCCAAATATCGAAAGAAAAACTGGTGGCTACTTATTTGGAATCGAAAGATAAAAAAATGACATTTGCTAACTACATTGTAAACCAATCATTTAGAAACCGTCCGCTCTAGTCTTGAAATATTCAATTCAAAAGAGTTGATCTTGACCAAACTATCATATTATGAAAAGCATATTTACATTACTTATTGCCCTGCTTCCTTTTTTAACTATTGCTCAGAATATCTCTTCAATAGTTCCATCATCCGGAAATAATGGAGAAACACTAAACGTAACAATTACAGGAGTAAACACAAATTTTAGTCAGGCGAGTTCAGCACTGAATTTTAATTTTGGAAACATTTACATATCAGCTAATGGTGTTAATTCTTACACTGTTGTTAATAGTACAACTATTAATGCAAATATTACAATACCTGCTAACACATATATAGGAGACTATAATATTTATTATTCTAATGACATTACCAACGAATATTTCTCTGTAACAGATGGTTTTTACGTAAACGGTATTATTCCTCCCACCATTACTTCTGTAACTCCATTAGCAGGTGTAAATGGACAAACTTTAGATGTAACTATAACAGGGGCAAATACTAATTTTACTCCCGGTAGTACCACTTTACATTTTGGTTTCGGGCAAGCCAGTGAGACTGTAAACTATTACAACTTTACCAGCAATACTCAATTTTCGGCGAACATAACTATACCTCAAAACACTTACACGGATAGTTATTATGTTCAAATAACTAGTCCCATTGCTGGCTATTTATACGGCCCTAACGACTTTGAAGTAACGGGAATAACGCCACCGAACCTTGTTTCTATTTCTCCACCAAGTGCTTTAAGTGGGCAAACTCTAAACGTTACAATTACTGGCGAAAACACAAACTTTTCACAAGTAAACAACAATGTTTACTTTAATATTAGTCAAAGTAGTGGAACTGTAAATGTTAATTCTATTGAAGTAATAAACGACTTCGAAATGGAAGTGAATGTATCTGCAAATTCAATTTTGGGAACGTCCATATTTGATGTAGCCACTTATAATTCAATTGACGGATATCAAACATTGAATGATGCCTTCTCGGTTTATAACGACGGAGTTACAAATATCTATTCTGTTGAGCCTCAATTCGCAGATGCCGGAACTACTTTAGATATCACAATTATAGGAACTAATACCAATTTTGTTCAAGGTCTAACAACCGTTGAATTCTATTTCGATTCGAATATAGTTTTAGCGCTAACAAATGGTGATGCCACTGTTAACAGTATTACCGTAATAAATAGCGAGATGTTGATTGCAAATATTACAGTACCAACGGTTATAGATGGAACTGGATTTGATGTGATTGTTGCCTCACCAAGTGACGGACCTATTACTGTAATGGAAACATTTACAGTTACTGTACCCAGTATTGAAAATACTATAAACACAGCCCTTAATGTTTATCCTATTCCAACTCTTGATAGGCTATCTGTAGAGAAAGAAAATTCTTTAAATGGATTGGGACAGATTACGATTACTGATATAGAAGGAAAAACCGTAATCGTTTTAGTAAGTTCTAATAATAAAGAAAACATCGATGTTAGTTCTCTAGAATCTGGTCTTTACATATTAGAGATTACCGATTCTAACGGTAATTCAACGAGTTCTAAGTTTATAAAAGAATAACCTTTATAGGCAGAGCTTAATATTTGAACTGATATTATTAGTTTTGGCCCATGAAAAATTTAGCCTTCAAACTAAGAATACAAAACAAGCAAGGAATAATTCCAAATTTGATTTGTACCCTTAAGCTTTTAGTAAATGAAAAGAACAACTTCTCTTTGGGGTTATTTAAAACCAACACAGAAGGAGATATCGAGATAACACAAAGTATTGCTGAAGACAAAATCAAAGAATTTTCCAGCCTGTTTCCAGACGACTACAATGGTAACGAAAGTAACTTTAACGGCCAGCTAGAATGTATTATAGAAAGTAGTATCGATATCAACAATCGGTTAGAAAAAATAAAAGAAATTCTTCCTGAGAATTATAAAAAGATGGCTCCTATTTTTGAAAACATTTCAAACAATCGTCTAACAAAATCTTCGGCTGCTGTTATAGAAATATCGGAGCACATGGCTTTAGATATTTCCGATATATCGGTTTAAATCTTTACTTGTAGAGTAATATAAAAGCTCCTAGAAGCAGAGGGTATAATTCCAGGACCTGGGTACCCTGTAGCTCGTCTTGTAAAGTAAAGTTCGTTAGCCAAGTTGTTAATTCCTGTTTCAATTTGAAATCGTTTTATCTTATACTTGAACGATAAATCCATCACATCATAGGATGGTATTAATCCCACAATAGCACCAGGGATAAAAACCATTTTACCGTTTACATCTTTACCAGCGTTAGTTGCATCGCTGTAATGTTCATGCACATACGAATACTGATAGGCTATCGTAAACTTTTCCGTTGAAAAAGTAATTCCGGTTTTTAGATTGAAAGGAGGTACCGACTCAACGAGCTTATTTTCAAATGCCGGTTTATCCGAATTCACATATCTAGATTCTGTAAAAGAAACATTCACGTGTGTTTTTAAATCGTATTTACAAGTATCCGAAACGAACACCTTTAACCAATCCACTTCAGCAACTGCCTCCACCCCTTTTGTAAACGCATTCGAAATATTAGTTCTTAATCGATATGGAATATATGTTAGAGAATCTACTGCATCTACCTCACCTATTCTGTTGTTATATGCGAGCATAAAAATAGACGCATCGTAATACCACTTATTAGATTTTGCACCTCTTACACCAAGGTCGAAATTATACCCTGTCTCATCGGAAAGGTTAGGATCTATTCTGAAATTACTATTCTGAATTTGCATATCGGTAAAATTGATGCTTCTATAATTCTGAGAAATATTCGAATAAAAATCAGCAACCGGCTTCCAGTTATACCTTAATCCTAATCCAGCTATTACAAGTGATCTGCTGTTATTTCTTGTATCCGAATAAATAGAATCGAAAATTTGATTTCCCGCTAAATCAAAGCGTTCCTCTTGATAGGTACCCTCTGCATTTGTATTGATGTGTTCAAAACGTACACCAGGTGTAAGGCTAAATTTTTTACTCAGCTTGAGGATGTTTTCAGTAAAAACAGCAATGTTACTACTTGGAAATTCATACCTAGACCTAGCTCCATCCACATAATTAAAACTTGCAGCCGCACTGGTATCCGCAAATCCTTGTTTACTCAGGTTATACCCTTGGTAATACCTCGCCCCAATAAGAAACGCCCAAATATTATCCTTGACTTTATATTTATGCAAGAGCCTAGTTTCATTTCCCCAGTTTTTAAAATACCCAGATATTAAATCTCGCTGATCATTAATATTATCTGGTCTGCTAATGTTTCCTAATATACCAAGTGCTTGTCGAGATGCCAATAAACCAAATAATTGTGTTTTGAAATTCGTGTTCGTAGAGAACTTATGATCTAATGACAGAGCAGCCAAATTCCAATCTACTTTAAACCAGTTTCGCGCTCGTTTCGACTGACTAGGATCAGAATAAAACTCAGCATCTGTTAAGCCCCCTGGCTGTTGCGATAAATAGTATTGCTTGGTATACTCTACACGCAAGTCTGTTTTGTCCGTCAATTCTCTCTTTAAATTGATAGCACCGGAATAAACATTGTACTTTGAATTTGGTCGCCACTCATTTCCTGTTCTGTATTTTAAGTAACTATATCCCTTCCATTTACCCTTATTCAAACCCATTCCTAAGTAAGAACTGAACATCCCAAAAGACCCATATGTATTCCTACTAACTACTTCAAACTTCTCTTCTTCTGGTCCGTCATGTAAAATAAAGTTTACCAGCCCTCCAAATTGAGTTCCGAATTGTAATCCTGCAGCGCCACGTAAGAATTGAATTTTACTGATCGCCTCTGCTGGTGGTGTATAATAGCTTTCGGGGTACCCAAGAGCATCCGCACTTATGTCGTACCCATCTTGTCTCGTATTAAAATTGGATGTTCTACTTGGATTAAGACCTCTACCACCAATGCCTAATTGAATACCAGAACCTCCACTTTCCCAGATATTAAGACCAGGTATTTTAGCATAGATCTGCCTTCCTTGATTGGCTGCCAAGTTCCCCGTAACGTTGGTTACATTGATTACCTCATTCTTCTTCCCTTCACTTATCAAAACACCTTCAATGGATCGCATGTGTTCCATATCACCCATACCATCCCTGTCTCCATGTATATCAACGGATTTTAACATTTCAGCCTTTTGTGCTAAAACCGTTTTAATCTTAATATTCGGTTTGTCTACAACTATTTTTTCTATTCTCTTATCGAATCCAATCAAGAAATACTCGATATTATAACTCCCATAAGGAATATCAGGAAGTATGAACTTTCCTTTCTCATCGGTTTGAGTAGATACATTAACTGTGGTGATATGAACCGTACAGAATTGTACCGGTTTATTGTTTCCCGCCGAAAGAATCTGGCCTTCGACTGTTCCCTTTGGTGTTTGCAGGGCATAGCAAAGGTTCAAACATCCTATGAAGACAATGGTTATTAAAAAGAATATTTTGTTCCCGATTCCCAAATCATGCAAATTGGCTGCAAAAATACACTAATCACCGTCACTGTCCTGGTATGTGATTAATACATCTAGTGCATTAGTCATGTCTACCTTTAAATAAGGAACCAGTTTCTGCATTTCCTGATATACGGCTTGAACACCTGAATTATTATCAACCACTTCTTTAGACAAAGGGTCGCTAATACTATTAAGTTCCAAGATGATATTTTCTATTTGAGCATCAATTACTTCTTCGAGAGGAAGTGTTCCGGACATCGCCTCAACAAAAGCCATGTAGTCATCCAATCCATCGCCATTAACTGCGTCGTTGTAGCTTTCTCCTTTTATAAATTTTTGGATTGCAGTTAAAGATCGATGCACAAATGGCAAAGATTGATTGTAGTATAAAGCTTCCACATGAGTTGGCATCTCCTGACCAGAGAAACCGTTAAATACTCCAGCTGGTAAACCTATTTTTCCTTTCCTAACATAAGTTTCATAGTGCTTAACAAGAGAATTAATTAAATCACTCACTGAACTTCCTTGCGCATTACTTGCACTATTATCGATAAATGAAGTTGCATAATCCGAGTTCCATGAGGAGCTAACTGAGGTAGCATTCGAAGCCAACTCATCAACTACATCCTGCAAATAAACTTTTGCATTCGGTGTTTCTGAATAATAGTCCACAATATCTTGATCCGTTGATCCCTTTCCGTTTATTAGATAATCTACAGCTTGAAATCCTTTCGCAGTATAATTAGAAACTGTTTCTAAGTTATAATCCCCTGATGCAATGTTGTCGTTAATTTCAGATGTATCGACAGGGTAAATATTTGTTTGTCCACGTAAAGCTATTGTGCTAGCCGGACCTATTTCCAAAAATGCAACATCTTGCCAAGTAAGAAGAGCTGTTTCCCACTGGGTTCTTACCGATTGCAATCCTACTGTACTTGGTGTAGCATTAAACGAGGCAACATCTGTTTTTAGCTGATTCGTTTCCGTTTCATATGCGCTGTAAGCCGGTACAATATAATTTGTGGCAAGGTTAGATAACATTGCCTCATTATCATATGGATCTGTAGTTTCGCTAGGAGTTGAATTTCTCCTTTTTTCACAACATGAAAACCCGAACACCACAATCAATAGTATTGGATATAAAATGTTGAACTTATTATAACGCGTTGTCATTGATATCAGTGATTATTGTTTAAAATCGAAAGCCAATTTTAATTCCTCCAAAGAAACAAAATAAATGCTCAGGGTAATCCAAACTCGATTCGGGAGCTATCTTTCCATTTGGCGATAATTGAATTATATATGCAGGTCCTAGATCAATAGCTAAACATAACTTTTTTCCTCCCATGTAGTTAACCCCAAGCGGCAAATAATTGATATTCCTAGCGCCACCGGAGCCCTGTAAATTATAAGAAGAACGAACTCCCCAAAAAGGATTGAACTGTTTTACATCAATAGGTCTAAAAGAATAAAAATTCATCCCAATACCGCCTCCAAACAAACCAATTCCTAGTTCATAGGATAGCCTCTTATTGAGTAAACGTTCGTAAGAAATTCCAATGGTAGTTGAGGTTCCTCCTCCAGCGATCGAAAGAATACTTTTAAATTCTGGTTTTTCGTCTATCGCGACATCTTGTGCTAAAGATGACGCTGCAATAAAAAGTGTACTTAGTAGAGATAAAATTATGGGTAACCTCATTCTGCTTTGTATAAAGATAAAAAGGGCCGATCACCAAGATCAGCCCTTTCAATAGTATTCCTCTACAATTCGCTCTTGTAGCTCGTTAAGCCTGTTCCTGCTGCGATAATATCGATTGCAGAATTCAATTTAGCAGTTGTCACAAGGCTAAAATCTGTACCGATAAGTGCAAGTGCCGCATCAATATCTGTTGCTGAAATACCAATACCTGTAATAGAGTTATCACCATATCTTAAACCATTTGTAAACGCATAAGCTTCAGATAACTCATGGTTTAATTTAGTTGGATCGGTAATGTTAGAAATTGCTCCATTCAAGTAATGAATTGCTGTACCTGCACAAATTCTCTCCATCTCATTCTTGATGATTACAATTTGTTCATCTCTCATAACTGTGTTCTCGTGATCAATCGCAGCTCTACCTCTAATAAAAGCTTCAACAATAGTAGTTGCAGAACCCAATACGCTTTCTCTTCCGTTAGCATATTTTCCCCAGAATCGATCTGTTCCATCTCCATCTGCAGAGAAAGTCGCTTCTGAAGTAAAGTATCCAAATGCCTCATCCCAGTGATGTTGCATATCAGAATAATTCTTTCCATCGGCTATTTCTGTACCATCAGACACAACTGAGTTTAGATAATTATTTGTCATCTGGTTCATGAATACAGCACACATCAATCCTTTTTCAATCAATTGTGTGTATTCTAAACCATTTGCCGATTGCAAATAAGTCTTAGTTCCATTGGTCCAAACTCCACCTTGACCATATTCCTCAGCAGAATTATCGTATGCCAAAGCACTTAAAGCAGCCAAATCATCCATATAGGTTTCGAACATTGCTTGCACTCCTGCATCACCACCAGCAGTTTTACTCTTTAATTGTTTAGAAGACCCAGTCATTCCTAATGCATCACCATCCGTCCAAGTATAAGACTCGTTTGCATACATGCTTTTTAAAGTAGCAGCATCTACAGTTGTTCCAACTGCATTGGCAGTTTTCATATAAGAAACCAGTTCTGAAAGCATTTCTAATCGTTGTTGCTGACCACCAAAGCTTACTGTGCTTTCGCCAGCTTCATTTGTGAAAGCATAAGTTGATGGAACATCAATACAGGATTCATCATCCTTTTCTGCTGTTGAGCTATAGTTAGGAGAATTTACATCCATGCATCCTTTTTCTTTTCTACAAGATGTTGTAGAAATTGCAAGTGTAATTAAAGCCGCACCTGCATAAATTGAGTACTTATTCATTATTCTAAATTTTTGGTATTCTGTTTTATATCCCTGTTATTTAGAACCGTTCTAAATAAGCTGGCCAAATATACGAGATATTATTTAGAATGGTTCTAAATAAGAAAAATAAACTGTATTTATTTTATTGAAAATATTTGCAAACTCACTGTTTACAGTCTTTTAAAGGGGGCTAAGAGATTCTTACGGAAACTGTTGTAATTAGGATCTTCCCTTTCTCCCAACCCAAAATGTATCTCTTTAACGGAATCGGATTTGATTAAAGTTCCAAATAAATAGTCCCAAATGGCAAGCCTCGATCCCAAATTGGTATCAAAATGCTCCTTCTTATTGCTATGATGTATCTGATGTTGAAAAGGACTGATTAATATGTTCTCCAGAAAATCAAAATATTTTAGTCGCACATGAGAATGCCGAAGATTGGCACCAACAAACATAAAAGCAAAGTCGAGGATGTTAATTCCCAAGAAAGTTAAAAGACTAATAGATCCGTTTGCTATATAAAAAAACAAACCGGTTATAAGTCCTTTGATTACGATTCCTTTAATGTTACTAATAATCAATTCAACCGGATGAATTCTATATTGTGTAAATGGATTAAGTACTGTTGCCGAATGATGGACCTTATGAAACTTCCACAGAAACGGAACACGATGAAGCAAATGATGAATAATGTATGTGAAAAAATCTGTTACAATAACTATGGATAACGTGTATGTAATAGATAGAGCAATTGGACTAATATCAACCGAAAATGCACCAAAACTTGAAATCAAATATTCGTTAACACCTTCCGTAATTGTTAACGAGTAAATTAGAAATGGAGCAATTACTAATACCTTAACAAGTGTATTGAACAAAATAAACAGGTAATCAACTATAGCCGATTCGCTAGTCCAATATTCTCTTTTGAACAAATAGCCGAAAAAAGTAATCTTTAAATTCGATTTACGATAAACGTAATAAGCCAATAAAAGAGATGTAATTAAATACAGAGCGTAAACCCTTTTACGAGGAGACAACAGGTATGAGGAAAGAACATCCCTATAATCGTTTACTATTTCACCTAATTGCTCTATTAGCATGGTTCAAAAATAAGTTATTGAATTTCACATCAACCTACTTTCTGTAAGTATTGGTACAAATCCCTTTTTCTTAGATGATTACAATACATATACACAAGAAGAATTTTAAAATTGAGGCAACGTTTAGTGGATTCACTTTGTCTTAATAGTAACCAAATGAGATAAACTAACCAAGTTCAGGTAAGGATGACGTCAAGCTTGAAGATGATGAGTTCGAAACGATAGTTTGTTCGGTCCAGCAATGGGCGATTTTTAATCGAAACTTGCATTGAGAGTAGAAAAACCTTTACAACATTGTAAAGGTTTTTTTGCTTTTAGGCCTACTTAGAATTATAGGCATTTAACATGCAATCATAAACCTCATAACCCATGTAGTCCGTTATTTTAAAGTTAATGTGCATTACTACTTCTGTTTCCGTTTGGGTTAATGTGCCATTTCCAATAATGAAATCTGTACTATCTCCATCTGGTTGTTGGTACAATAACAATACTGTATTATCTAGTATATATAGATCTACTGGATTGGTAAAATATTCTGCAAAATTGGTAAATGAATAGTTCCAGTCATCCACTTTTTCGAACGACATGTCATATGTAGCTGCGGCAAAATAACCTGGTCCAGGAGAACACGCATCATATGTCTCATAATTTCCTAAAGTGAGATACAAACAAGAACCATCCGACATGGTTGCTAATGGATCATAGTTTGTTGAAGCTCTATCCGTGCATCCATATATATAGTTACAGCTGTTGTCTTCCTTTTCACACGAAGCACAATAATTTGTTGCCAGATCATCTGTACATCCTTCCTTTTTACACGAAGAATAAAACATAGCCACTAAAGCCAAAACCAATATTACTTTTAATCTCATCATTAATTATTTTTCCCTGTTCATGCTATTTTCATGCCAATTGTGCATTTCTTTAATAACCTCTATTTCCCAATTTTATCTCCCAACTTATTCTTTAACTCTTCGATAATATTATGCACCGAGATAGCAATAAATGTTTCACTAAATTCTTGAAAGGGCTCAGAAACAAATTTTGCTGAGGTACTCGTACATACTAAAAATGTCTGTTGATTATTACTCACACAATTCAAAATTGAGGTCCTTAATACTTGTAGCAAAGGCATCTGAAAATCGTATGTTCTCATATCATTTTCTCTAAAATTCTGTTGATAGAACCTTCTGTCTAAATTCTCATTATCGTTTAAAGCGTATTTGATTCTTCTAATATCACTAAGTGATGTGCCTCTATCTCTTAATTCGACCACTATAGATAGCCAAACAAAATCTACAAAAGAAAACCGTTTCCAATTCTTCTCTTCTTTTCTTGTTATAAGTAGTCCCTTGTTATTCCAATGATTAAGAACTCTGGAGGTTATTCCAACGTCCTTTAGCCTAAAGATCTCGTCGTCTGCTTCTCGATTCACAAAGTCTTCGAAAGACGATCCCCGTTTTTCGGTTCTCTTCGCCTCTTCGCGATAATATTGATCTAAGTAATCTCTATCCACAATCTTATAATTACATAAATGTAATGTTTTTGTATGCTGAAATTCAATATTTATGTTACTCGAAATTTAGGCCATAAAAAAGGGGTAATTAAACCCCTTCTTTATTGTTAGATGGCATTTCCTAAAAGCTTAGCCTAACACCTAACGCAGCCCCATAAGACTTCGTTTTATGATGTTGGTAAGGTGTTCCTGAATCAGAACTAAGCACATTTGTAAGTCCTTTCTTCGCCAATATTTCCGCAAAGACAGAGAAGTGACTATTAAACGATCTCTCTACTCCTCCACTAGCTGTAAGGCTTAACCCTACTCGTTCAAATTGAATAACTTCTCTAAAACCTGCGCCTTCGATATCCTCTTCATAATAGTTAGGCTCACTTGTTCTGAGCACTTTATTAAAGACTACCCCAGCTGTGTAGAAAAAGTTAAAATTCTCGTTCGGACTATAATACTTGGTGTTTTCCCTATATACTTTAACTCGTAAAGGAATATCCATATACCTTCCATTATAATAGTAATCTATAGTACCTACAAAATTATCATCCGAATCTTTCAGCTCGATAGTCGCTATTACAGGTTTCTTTTGCGTTAACCAAACACCAGATTGAAGAATTACTTTTTCGCTTAATACTACTCCTACATTAATACCAGTTGTATAAGTAAAGACATCTTTTGTCGAAGCAGAGTTGTTCAACTTGGTGTACTCATTCAGATCTCTTTCTGTTGAAACTGAATTCCCAGCCAAGTCAGCACAAAAGAAAGGACTGAAAGCCCAAGACCTTGCTACTTTCTCCTTCGGTGGTTTATCCTCTTTAACCTTCATTTTAGTATCGACATAGTCCTTCGATTGGATCTGATCTTCTGGTTTTTCCTCATTCTCGGAAACTCGATCTTTTCCCTCCTTCAACTTACCCATCTTCAATTTAACATCCTCGTTGTTTTTATAATCTTCACCAACATATGGTTTATATACATTTTCAATGGCAGTAGCAATTACAGAATCTTGCCCACCCTCATTATTTAAAATCAACTCTCCTGCAGATTCAACTGGTGGATCTATTGTGATTGGTGCAGTTGGAATTACATCTGAACTAATCTCCGTAGAAGTTGATTCCTTAATACTTTCTGATTCCATCTCAATTGATGGAGTACTTGGTTCTTCCTCTGGAGCTAATGTCGTATTACTTTCTACAACAGAATCTGAAATAGCCTGTTTTTCTTCTTTATCCGACGATGAATCTGAGAAGAATAAGAATCCTAACCCCAATAAAAGTATAGACGCAAGAATATAGAAAAAGCCCTTCCGGTCCTTTTCCTCTTTCCTACTTTCAATTCCTTCATTCATCATCTTCTCACGAAGATTGTCCCAACCACTATCGATTGGATCCATTTCGAAGTTCTCGAAAGCGTCTTTCATATTATCGCTATCCGCCATACTCTTCTTGAACTTTATTAAGTTCTAAAACTTTTTCCTGCATCTTCTTTCTCGCTTTTAAATAATTAGAACGAGACGTCGATTCATTAATTTTTAATTCTTCCGCTATCTGTTTATGCGAATATCCCTCAATGGCATATAGATTGAAAACCATTTGATACGCAGGAGATAATTCTTTAATTAGATTCATTAGATCTTTTACAGATATGTTCTCTAATATTTGTTCGTCACTAACCAGATATTTTGAAATTTCTTCCCCATCCTCATTTTGAAGTCTCGCAATATCATTTTGACGAATATTCTTCTTGTAATGATTAATGGCGGTGTTCACCATAATCCTTTTTATCCAACCTTCTAACGAACCCTGAAAGCTAAACTGGCCTAAATTCTTAAACACTTTTATATAGCCTTCGTGCAACACATCCGATGCCTCATCTCTATTCTTAGTATATCGAAAACAAATCGCCGTCATCTTATTCAAATAGGTGTAATAAAGTTCCTTCTGGTAACTTTCTAAGCCCTTCAAACATCCCGAAACTAATTTTTCCTCTTTTCCTTGGGAAGACATTCGTCTTTTGTTCTTTAATTAACGACTTAGTTATGCTAAGTAATTTCAATACTTGTTTCTCTATCAAAGAGAATCTCTTTCGAGTAATTCTTGGCAACATTGCTAAAAAGAATATTAAATATTAAACAATTAATCTAAATAATCCCAAAATCTGGAGTATTATCAACCTGGACAATGTATTGAAGTAGCAGCAGTTAAGTTAAATCTACATCTTTACTTTATCCTAATTTCTATCCTATGTTCCTAACCATCAGTATTATAAAAAGAACAAACAGTCCAACTGTGACAGCTATCTTGTATACCTTGGTTTCGTAAAAGTTTGTATTTTTCATCTGACTTGAATTTCTATTAATTACATTTTTCATTTTCAAATCCGCTTTTTAGTTTGTCGTTACCTTAAAGACAGCCAGGCCTTCCTTTTCGTTGCCTGCAAGTTTAAAAATTATCAGTTTCAACACCCATCACCGTTTGATAAATCACTTTCCACAATAAAAATTTAGTACAACTGATGCCAGATATTTGGGTTTAATTCGTCTTATATATAATAGCCAAAGGGCACACTTGTTATTTTTATGAAATAAGTTTAATTTTGTAGGTATGAGAACGATCATAAATATTACTTATAGGGCTTATTGCTGTTGCAGCGCAATGTGTTGTTGCACGAATGCTTAAAGAAGGGCTATATCAATATTTGATTGTAAATCATTAAAGAAATTATAACAAGATATGTAGCCTTTCCAGATGGAAGGGTTTTTTTATTTATAACACTAGTACTATGAAAAGTTTCAGATCCGAACTTGAAGATTTAAATAATCCAATAGTAGAGAAAGACATTTTAGATTTAGCTAATAAGATCGAAGAGTTCCATAATGGGAAAATTGATGGGGAGAAATTCCGAAGTCTTCGATTAGCAAGAGGGGTATATGGTCAACGTCAACCAGGCGTTCAAATGATCCGCATTAAAGTTCCTTATGGTAAATTAACTGTTGCCAAATTGAACAAGATATGTGATGTAGCAGATGAATACGCTACTCAAAAAATTCACCTTACTACACGTCAGGATATTCAAATTCACTATGTGAGTTTAGATAGAACTCCTGAGCTTTGGGCAGAATTAGAAAAGGAAGAAGTTACCTTAAGAGAAGCTTGTGGTAACACAGTAAGAAACATTACTGGCTCTATCAATGCTGGTATCGATCCAGATGAGCCGTTTGATGTTACTCCATATGCTGAAGCTTGTTTTCAGTATTTATTAAGAAACTCTCCTGGTCAGGATCTAGGTAGAAAGTTTAAAATATCTTTCTCGTCAAGTAATCAAGACACTGCGTTTTCGTTTATGCACGATTTAGGACTAATTCCTAAAATTAAAGATGGCGTTAGAGGATTTAAAGTAATGCTTGGTGGAGGTTTAGGATCGCAAGCAATTCACGCATTACTAGCTTTTGATTTCTTACCAACCAATGAGTTAATTCCATTTACCGATGCAGCTATTCGAGTTTTTGACAGAAATGGCGAACGTTCAAGTAGACAAAAAGCACGTCTTAAGTTCTTGTTAAAGAAGATGGGATTAGAGGAATTCATGCGATTGGTTAAAATCGAAATGAAAACATTAGAAAATCAAACCATTGAAATTGATGGTGTTGATCAGCCTATTCCAAACGTTGCTCTTGTTACAGAAGAAGTAACTCTTTCTGACGAAAAACTTTACGAGGATTGGTTTAGAACTAACGTTAAAAAGCAAAAGCAAGATGGTTTTAACAGCGTAAGTATTAAAGTTTCCTTAGGTAACTTAACTACTGAGACTTCTAGAAAACTCGGTGATATCGTTACCAAATTTGCGGATGATGATTTCAGAATTTCTGTTGGACAAGGTTTCCTTTTACGTTTTGTACCAGATGCGAATTTAAAATCTGTTTTCAATGCACTTAACGAATTAGAACTTGCAACTCCAGGATTTAATTCTATCATGGACATTACTACTTGCCCAGGAACAGATACTTGTAACTTAGGAATTGGAAGTAGCTATGGAATGGCAACTGAACTTGAAAGAGTAATCAAAGAAGAATATTACGATCTAATATTTGATACGAAATTGACTATCAAAATCAGTGGTTGTATGAATGCTTGTGGACAGCATACCATTGCAAACATTGGCTTACACGGCAGCTCATTTAAAAACAACAATGTAGTTATACCTGCAATGATGTTGTTATTAGGTGGTGGTGTTGAGCTTGACGGACAAGGATCAATTGCCGACAAAGTAATCAAGGTTCCTTCAAGAAGAGTGCCAGATGCAGTAAGATTCTTATTAGATGATTTCGAGAAAAACGCTAACGATGGCGAGTATTTTAACGACTACTACCAACGAAAAGAGAAAAACTATTTCTACGAATTGTTACTTCCTCTAGCTAACCTTGAGACGATTCAAGAACATGAATTGTTCGATTGGAGAAGCAAAGATAAATTCAAAATGGAAATTGGAGTTGGAGAATGTGCCGGTGTAATTATTGATTTAGTTTCTACTCTTTTATATGAAGGTGATGAAAAACATCATTGGGCAAAAGAAGCATTAGAAGCTGGTCAGTTTGCAGATGCAATTTACCATTCGTACAGTGTATTTATCCAAGGAGCTAAAGCTTCATTGCTTTCAAAAGACGTGAAATGTAATACGCACACAGGTATTATTAAAGATTTCAACGATCATTTTGTAAGTACTGGTGAGATCACAATGTCTTCGGATTTTGAAACAGCTGTTCTTAGAATTAATCAAAACGAGCCTACAGAAAGCTTCGCTAAAGAATATTTAGAAGAAGCTAATGCATTCTTAACGCAAGTTAAAGACATGTCGGCTCGCGAAAAAGCAACTGTATAAACAGATCATGAGCATTTCTTCAGATAGAAATAATCTCTTTCCCCTCTTTCTTAAACTGGAAGAGTGGGATACTCTTATTGTTGGTGCCGGTAACATTGGACTAGAAAAACTAACCGTTTTGATAGCCAGTTCTCCTAAAGCAAGGATTAAAGTGGTTGCCGAAAAGGTGAGCGATGCCTTTGAGCGATTTGCTATTCAACATGCAAATGTGGAAGTAGCAGAGCGTTCTTTTGAGGAGCCTGACTTACATGGAGTAGACATGATGATTTTAGCAACTAACAATAAAGAGGTGAATGCTGAAATCAAAGAGATGGGTAAGAAGTATCGCATCTTAACAAATGTGGTTGATACCCCTGGCTTATGTGATTTCTACTTTGGTTCTATTGTAAACAAGAAGCATTTAAAAATTGCTATTTCAACAAACGGGAAATCACCTGTGGTTGCAAAAAGATTACGTCAATATTTCGAAGAACACCTTCCGGATGAGATGGATGACAGCATCGAGAATCTACATGCTTTAAGAGATAGAATACAAGGTGACTTAGCCCAAAAGGCAAAAGCACTTAATGATCTTACTCAAATTTTGGTCTTAAAAGAAAAAGAAGAGCAACAAAACTAATCGTGCCTACTGCTAATCTAAATAATTCCTCGTCTGCATTTAATTCACAAGAATTAGAGCAATACAACTGTCAAATTATTTTGCCGGAAATGGGATTGAAGGGTCAGCAAAAGCTGAAAGATGCCAAAGTACTGGTTATTGGAAGTGGTGGTTTAGGCAGTCCTGTTTTACTTTATTTGGCAGCGGCCGGAATTGGCACTATTGGCATTATTGATTTTGATGTTGTGGATAGAAGTAACCTCCACCGTCAAATTCTTTTTACTGACAACGAAATAGGTTCGTCTAAAGTTGAGCTTGCTAAGAATAAACTAGAAGCATTAAATCCTTCTATTTCGGTTAAGACTTATTATGAAAAGATTACCTCTAAGAATGCTTTAGAAATAATAAAAGAGTACGATATCGTTTCCGATGGTTCGGATAACTTTCCTACTCGCTATTTAATTAACGACGCTTGTGTTATCGCCAACAAGACTTTAATCTATGCTTCTATCTATCGTTTTGAAGGACAAGTTTCTGTCTTCAACTTATTAGTTGATGGAGTAAGAGGACCAAACTATAGAGACCTATTTCCAGAGCCACCAGCACCTAATTCAATACCAAGTTGTGCAGAAGGTGGTGTAATTGGTGTTCTTCCAGGAATAATTGGCACCATGCAAGCCAACGAAACAATAAAGGTTATTACAGAAATAGGCGAACCTCTTTCTGGTAAGCTCTTCATTTTTGACGCTTTAAAAGCCGAATCAAGAACGATTAAGTTTAGTAAAAACGAAGATACATCACCAGTAAAAGAACTTATAGATTACGAAGCCTTTTGTGGTGTTAATGTACTTCATGAAGGACTTGAAGATTCTTTAAACGAAATCAATATTTCTGAACTAGTAGACCTAATTAATGGGAAGGAACAGATTCAAATAATTGATGTTCGTAATCCCGAAGAATACGCCGTAAACAACATAGAAGGAGAGTTAATTCCTCTAAATGAAGTTAAAATTAGGCACAAAGAAATATCAAGAGATAAGAGAGTAATTATCCATTGTAAATCTGGCAAAAGAAGTGAGCGAGCTATTCGTCTACTTCAAGAACAACATGGGTTTAATAACTTGTATAATTTGAAAGGTGGCATTGACGCTTATCTTTCACAAGCAAGTGAAGCATTAGCTTCTAACTAAGACGATGGGAGAATTAGACAATATAAACGCAAAGTATAAGGACCTCAACTACGAGGAACGTATCAAGGAGTTGTACAACGATTTCGAGATGGAAGATGTATTACTTACTTCTTCATTTGGGATCACTTCTATTCTAATGATTCACATCTTTAATCAGATTAAGAAAGAGCAACCAATTCACTTTATCGATACACACTATCTTTTCGAAGCAACATTAAAGTACAAGCAAGATCTAATTGATCGTTTTGGTCTTAATGTAGTAGATATTTATCCGGAAGATTGGAAAAATGAATTTACTACTAAAGACGAAACGTGGACAAAGGATGTAGACCTGTGCTGCTCAATAAACAAAGTGGAGCCTTTAGAAAAAGTTAAAGAAAACCACAAAGTTTGGGTGTCTGGCTTAATGTCTTGGCAAAGTAGATACAGAAGTCGACTTAAAGTTTTCGAAGAAAAAAATGGCATAATCAAATTCCATCCATTAATAGATTTAACCCAAGAAGAAAGCGAAGCTTACATTAAAGAACACGATCTTCCTTTTCACCCTATGAAGGATACTGGATATTCTTCCGTTGGCTGTACACATTGTACCCAAAAAGGAGAAGGTCGTCAAGGAAGATGGATGGATTCGAGAAAAACTGAATGTGGATTGCATTTATAATTAACAAGAATAATGGCAAAAGAGTTATTTAAAACCGAGAGCACGCTACACTTAGATTGCGGTAAGCGTCTCAACAACATAGAAATCGCCTATCACACATATGGCGAGCTTAACGAAGATAAAAGCAATGTTGTTTGGGTCTGTCACGCGCTTACGGCAAACTCTAATGTTGAAGATTGGTGGGGCGGATTATTTGGCGATGGCAAACTAATTGGTCCCGATAAATTTGTGGTTTGCGCTAACATCATCGGTTCATGTTTTGGCTCTACAGGTCCAACTAGTATTGACCCAGATTCTGGCAAGCCATACTTTTTAGATTTTCCAATGATCACAATGCGTGACATCGCTAAAGCGCATGTTATGCTTAGAAAGCATCTAGGGATTGAGAAAATTAGCCTCGGTATGGCTGGCTCGATGGGTGGTTCACAAATCTTAGAATGGGCAATCATCGAACCTGAAGTATTTGAAAAAATGGTTGTCATTTCTACAGGCGCACAAGAATCGGCTTGGAGAATTGCTATTCATACTACCCAAAGAATGGCAATTGAAAATGATAAGACATGGGGGGAGAAAGATATTAAGGCGGCATCGAACGGATTAAAGTTGGCAAGAGCAATAGGTATCTTGACTTACCGTAATTACGAGATTTTCCAAGAAAAGCAATTAGACGCAGAGCCTAAAATTGAAGATTTTAAAGCTGCATCATACATTCATTATCAAGGGCGAAAATTATTGAATCGCTTTAATGCTTACTCATATTGGTACTTAACCAAAGCTATGGATGCACATAACGTAGCTTGGAAAAGAGGAAATAGTATAGAAAAAGTACTTGGAGACATTAAAACAAATACGCTAGTAATAGGAACTAGAAGTGATTTATTATCTCCAATTGTTGAGCAAATTTATTTGGCTGAAAAACTAGGTAACGCCGTTTACAAAGAGATTGATTCTGAATTTGGTCACGATGGGTTCCTTACAGAAACAGGATTACTTACAGACATCATCAAACCTTTTATGAACTAAAATGAAGATCGAAATAAATAGAGTAAACGATGCCATGCATATGGAGGCTACCAACGAAACCGGTAATGTGGTTTCTATGGATGGATCTCCAGAAATAGGTGGTGTAAATGCTGGTGCCCGTCCGATGCAATTGGTTCTAATGGGATTAGGTGGATGTAGTTCTATTGATGTTCTAAACATCCTTAAAAAGCAAAAACAAGTTGTAGACACATACAAGGTTGTAATCACCGCATCTCGTGTAGATGCTGTTCCTTCTATATTCGATGAGATTAATATTGAATTCAACGTAACAGGAGATGTAGATGAAAACAGATTGAAACGCGCCATCGATCTATCCGTAGACAAATACTGTTCGGTTGGTAGAATGATTGAAAAGACTGCGAAAATTACATCGAGTTACACATTAAATAAATAAAATTATGGGCCAGAATTTTGAAACGAAAGCCGTAAGAACGCAAGCTGAAAGAACACAGATGAAAGAGCACTCTGTGCCAATGTATCTTACTTCTAGTTTCTGCTACGACGATGCTGAAGAAATGCGAGCTACGTTTAATGGTGAAATCGATAGAAACATTTACAGCCGATTTTCGAACCCTAATACAAGCGAATTCGAAGCAAAAATGTGTTTACTTGAAGAAGCTGAAAGAGGACATGCAACAGCTTCTGGTATGGCTGCTATCTTCGCAAGTTTCGCCGCTTTGCTTAGCGCTGGAGATCACCTTTTAGTTTCAAGATCTATTTTTGGTTCTATCCACAGCTTAATCCTACACGATCTTACAAGATTCGGAATTGAATACACATATGTAGACGTTGACAAACCAGAAACATGGGAAGCGAATATCAAGAAGAACACGAAAATGTTGTTCATTGAAACGCCTTCTAATCCTGGTTTAGATATTATCGATTTAGAGTGGGCAGCTAACCTGGCGGAAGCACATGGTTTAATTTTAAATGTAGACAACTGCTTCGCAACACCTTATTTGCAGCAGCCAATTAAATACGGCGCTCATATATCTTGTCATTCTGCGACCAAATTTATTGATGGCCAAGGAAGAGTAATGGGTGGTATCGTTTTAGGAAATGAAGAGCTAATCGAAAAAGTATACATGTTCTGCAGAAGAACTGGTCCTTCGATGTCTCCTTTTAATGCTTGGGTACTTTCTAAAAGTTTAGAAACACTTGCGGTTCGAATGGATCGTCACTGTGAAAATGCATTAAAGCTTGCACAAATATTAGAGGCACATCCAGATATTGAAACAGTAAAATATCCAGGATTGAAATCACACCCTCAGTTTGAGATAGCACAACGTCAAATGAGACTTGGTGGTGGAGTTGTAACATTCACTGTGAAAGGCGGATTGGAAAGAGGTGTTAAATTATTAGACAACCTTGAGATGTGTTCACTAACTGCCAACTTGGGAGATACAAGAACAATTGCAACTCATCCTGCTTCTACAACTCATTCCAAATTATCCGATGAAGAAAGAGCAGCGGTTGGAATTTCAAACGGTCTTATTCGTATTTCTGTTGGATTAGAAGACATCATTGACATCATCAAAGACATCGAGCAAGCTTTAGATAAATCTAAATAAGCTTACTTCTGTTTTGCAGCTTCTTCTGCTGCTTTAGACCTTGCGAGGTACTCAATGTATTTTGGCTCGTCACCTAAATTGTAATAGCCTACAGCTATATTTCTCAAAACGTTTATTGAATTCGGATCTTGCTTAATTGCCTTCAAAGAAATTTCTATGGAGTTTTTAAAATCCTTCTTCATGCCATATGCTGCTCCCAGGTCTTTCATTGCAGTAAGGTAATCCGGCTTTAAAGTGAGAGACAACTTTAAGTACGTTATCGCATTATCAAAATCACCTAGGTTACCATAGCTCTTTCCTATTAGGTAGTATAAACCATAATCGGCCTGTTTTAATTGAAGGTAATTAGATAGATAGGTAATGCAGTTTTTGTAATCCTTAGCATCATAGAAAGCAAATCCTCCATTATAATATGCCTTGCTATAACCCGGATCGAATTGAAGGGCTGAATTAAACGAAAAGATGGCCTTGTCGTACTCTTCGGTTAACTTATAACAGTTTCCCAGATTATTCCATGCATCTAAGTATTCGGGGAAAATAGCAACTGCCATTTCCAATTCGGCCGCTCCTTTTGCTGCCATATTCTTTCTCCTTTCTATATCAATAATATCGTTAGCCTGTCTATACAATTCCGTTCCCCAATTGTAATGTATCCGTGCACTTTCCGTAGCAATCTTAACATCATTAGAGAATAAGGTATCGTTGTTTTCCCAATCTTTATTTCTGTCAATCGTTCTTGCTCCATATAGACTCAGCAGCACTATTAAAACAAGAGCATAGATCTTATTATTCTTTAATACTTGAATTACTCCAGAAGACAAATCAAGCACTTTGTCTCTCATTAATTTAGGAAGCAGCATACCTACTACCATTGCATAGCCAAGAGAAGGGGCATATAAAAACCTTTCCGCGAAAGTGGCTCCAATATACATGAGCACATTAGCTACCGTTATTATGGTGAAGAAGAAAAATAGGATGCCAAAAGAGATGGGGTCTTTCTTCATCAAACCTTTATAAGCGACAAACAGCAATCCTATAATTACTGCCAATCCGCCTAAAGACTTAGCATGAAATAAGCCAACGACAGGTATTTGATTATAGGAATAGTCGTGGGTTAAATAGAATGGCACAATAAGCTTCCACACGTATAGCAACTGGATATAAGCTCCCGTTGCTAATCTTTCAATTAGGCTATCTGTAGATACCACAGAGTTATTTAAGGCACTCACAATACCATCATCCATGGCTCTTGTCATACCAGAAATAACGTGATGATGCCACCAAAGAAGAATTGCTGTTACAGCTGCTAGTGCACCAAGTACTTTAAATATCTTTTCTTTGTTTGTATCCGTGAAAAAATGTAACATCAATGGAATAACCGCTATTAGCGTTATGGCGCTTTCTTTCGAGATAAAAGATATCATGAAGAATAGTAGTCCTAATGCAGCATTTAATAGCTTGTTAGTATCGATGTACTTAATAAAAAAGAGCATACTCGATATTGAAAATAAAAACGCAAAGATTTCATCTCTTCCTTTAATATTCGCTACAGCTTCCGTGTGAACTGGATGTACAGCGAAAAGAAGTGTTATGCTAAGAGGAATGAGAACATGGTACTTATTGAACAACCGGAACATTAAAATGCCCAATACGAAAACGCTAAGCGCGTAATAAAGAACATTAAAGAGATGACTGATAAAAGCATTGTTTCCAAAAAGCTCCACCTCCAAAGCAAAAGAGGCAATTAATGTGGGCCTATAAACACCGCCATTAAATCCGTTAATACCATTAAGCATGTTTGTGGTGAAGATCTCTCCTAGACTTCCTAAACCATCTTGAACAAGTGTATTATTTATTAAGACCAGGCCATCATCCAAAGCATATTGATGATCTAAAGTATTTGCATATAAAAAGAATGCAAGGATCGCTGGAATCAGGGCGAGTTTCCAGGCTTGGATATTATTTAAGGAAGTTTCTTTCAATGCTTTTTTCTTAACGGCAGTTAAGATAAATTTTTTCTATCAAAACAGATTATTGCTTGCCATGCGAAAATTCATCAATTATAGGCTGGGCTTTATCTAAATTTCTTTCGAGGATATAAAGATCAACCATTGCCGATCCAGCAACCCCACCAAATCCAGCAGTAAGTTCAACATGATAGTCGTTCCGAATCTTAACAGGTAGGCCAATCTCTTCTAAGATTCCTTTTAAGTGCATTGCGGCAATTTCACTTCCTGTAAATATTTTTACCATCGAACTTTCGTCTTCCATCGCTTTTTACCAATTAGTGTTAACATAAGTATCGTGTGCCACTAAAATCACCTCATCATCCTCTCTAATTACATTATATAGCTTTTTCATCCCACCTATTCTAAACTGAATCCTGTTCTTTTGCCATTTAACAATTAGCTCTTCCTGATATCTAATCGGCGATACACCTTCTTCCTTTTTATCCCAAGAAAGCAAATCGTATTCTCCTTCTGGATTTAGAATCACAGCACAATACTTAATATCATCGGGTACTTCTTCTATAAACTCATGTGTCATAATTGTGTCGTTGAAATCTACAATGAAACCTTCCATA
>JABSPR010000015.1 GCA_013214975.1 Flavobacteriales bacterium | reverse complement strand
TAATAATAGATATCCCATCAAACCCACTCGACTGTATTCTCTACCCCGACTTCGCCATGATAGACACCATGGCCTTTTGGCTTACCGTATTGTCTATTACAATGATTGGCTCGGTTATCACTCTGGCTAGTGCCCGCGCTGTTGACAAACTAGATCCTTATAAACGAACAACCGATCTTAATAAAGATCTTATTGGCGTTGGACTTAGCACAATGGTATCAGGAGCATTAGGAGGACTTCCTATAACCAATGTAATAGTTCGTAGCACGGTTAACCTTAACAGTAATGGTAAAACCAGGTGGTCTAACTTTTACCATGGCATTATCCTTATTCTTTTCGTACTTATTCTAGCCCCTACTTTAGGCAATATTCCATTGGCGGCATTGGCAGCAATACTGTTGCATACCGGCTTTAAACTGGCTTCACCTAAAGTATTTAAGTTAGCTTATGATCAAGGAGTTGAACAACTACTATTTCTCTGGTCTACACTTATTATAACATTATACACCGACCTACTTTATGGAATTATTGGTGGAATATTTACCACTTTTCTACTGCACATTCTACTCGCAAAAGTTGGTTTCGTACCCTTCTTTAAAATGATCTACAAGTCAGGTTCTAAAGTGCATAAATTGGACAATGGCACCTATGATGTTAAACTGAAAGGAATAGCCAATTTCTTATATGCCTTACGACTCGACAAACTTCTAGAAGAAATACCAATTGGGTCGAACGTACTAATTGATTTGTCGCAAACGCGATTAGTAGATTTATCTATCATGGAAAACCTGATTGATTACAAACGAATTCAAGAGAATAACGGCGGCGATGTAAAGCTGATCGGCCTAGATAGCCATGTGGCTTCGAGCAGTCATAACCGAGCGCTTAAAATTATTACCGGCCGTGTTAACAAACCGATTACAAAACGTCAGATACGTTTACAAAAAATAGCCTTGGAAAACGGCTGGTCTTTTGAAAGAGCTGTAGATTGGGATACGTCTTACCTAAGAAACTTCCATTTCTTCGACTCGCGACCAATCGAAATGAAGACTAATTCACTAAAAGGAAAAGATGTAGAAAACAATGCAGAATGGGAAATTGCTGATATCGTATTTGATGAAGGAGCTATGCTTTCGCTAGAGGTCTACCAAACTACTGTTCAGATAATAAAATTACCAACGAAGATACCGCGCTTTATTATTGACAAGGAAGGACTCTTCGATCAAATATTCGATCGAGTAAAAGCGCTGTCCGGATCTAGCCAAGATATTGAGTTAGGTAAACATCCCGGCTTTTCCCATAAATTTAATCTGAGTGGCGAAGACGAAGATGACATCCGTGATTTCTTTACCGACGATCTTATTCATTTTATAGCGGAGAATGAGATACACCATATCGAAAGCAATGGTGAGGCATTAATGATATTTAAATACATTCACATTGCTCGCACCGAGGAGGTGCAGCATATGCTTACTTTCTCTTCTAATTTGTTAAAACATTTGGATTTAATTAAGGGTTCTTAATTCGGTCTTGACTCAGCTCTAACTCCCACTCTCCAAAAAGAAAAGAATTTCTCGCATTTACACAAATGCCAACGTCCACTCAAAGAAGGAGTATTATAAATCGAAATGAGAGCTTAGTAAGACTAGGAAGTCCTGAACTTGTTTCAGAAATCAACCAGTCGCACTTAGCGCTCATGAAGGTGTTGATAGAACTGAATTGGAGGATTTGAGTTTTTTCCTTCGTTTTTTGGTCAAGCAAAAAATACTATTGCGCAGCAATACTTGGCCGTCTGCTGTCAGGACAGAGGGGAACTCCTTATTTCTGGTACAACGTTTGCAAAGCAACTTTCAAAATCAAAAATGCTACAGGATCTACGCGATGAGAGACAAAAATTCCTGTTCTAAAACTTTACCTTTGAGACTTTATTTCGAATGCAATCAACCATGAAATACCTTATACTTTTAACCCTCGCCTCTACCCTGTTCTTTTCATGCGGAGAAAACAATACACTAGCCGAAGAAACTGCAACGAGTACGGCTCAACCTGTTGATACAACAACTACTTCTCATCCAACAGAAACGCAACCCCAACAAGAAACATTCACGCTCGAAGCGCAATTCTTGGAATTCAGTTTTGGCGATGCGGAGCATTTTAATTTCAGAGACGAGACAGGCAAGGTGTGGGACTTTACTGGTTGTTATTCCGAAGAATTTAAGTTCTCTCGGATGCTCCCGGGTGATGAAGCAAATGAAGAAAACCAAGGCTGGGGATCTAACGAATATTTAATCGGCAAGTGGTTTCAGCTCACCTATTACAAAACGGTGCAGCAACTCTATATCGACGGACCAGAAGGCGAGGTAGAAATAATTAAAGCAGCTGCTTTAATAGACNACAAGCAACCAAAACTTACGGGAGATTTAAACTAAAAACAGAAGAACTCACCAACGAAGGCTTTAGACATACCGGAAATGTAAGTCCGNATGGAAGTACCGAATTGCTCTTAACCGATGTAGACCACAGTTATTATACGATTGAGGTGAAGACCACCAACAACACTTTCGCCATCGAAGACCTATCCGTAGCGCCTACAGAAATAGCATGGTCGGCCTCAGGAGAAGTTATTCTTGTGCACGAAAAGGACTTTTATGCCAATGAGTGAACCACACAACTAACCGTTGTTAATGTTATAACTGGCCGCTATCAAAAAATCAAAACTCTATTTATACTAGGTGAAACCGATGCTGGATTGAGAGACAAATTCAACATCTATTCCCTTTCTTGGCTCAATGAAAACTCGTTTGCTTTTAAACCGAGCGTAACTTACCAAGGCGAGTCGGGGCATCCCGGTATAAATTTTAATAGACAAGAAAAGCTTGGCGAGCACTTTGCCCAAACAGCAGACAGCCTTACTTTAACCCCACTACAAGTAGAAATCTCTACCGTTACCAATGCCTCTCCACATGGCAATACCGAAACGCATCACCATTATATCTGCTTTAACGACGACCAAAGTACCAAACGCATTTGGGTTAGCTATTCTGAAGACAGTAAACCGTTAGCCCTAAAACAGCATGGCGCGAATAATCCCGAAGCCTTGGTTTTTGCTATTGAGTTTTTTAGCACCGGTGGAGCCCATCCTAACATAACGGAATACTACAATTCGTTCGCCGATGGTAAGTTTATGGGCACCTTAAAACTTACCCATACGGGTAACTGGGATTACGCGGAATTCACAAAAAGGAACTGAGCGAAGCGCAACTACACCATCGATCATGAAGCCAACCCATATGGCAACGAGCCTTGTTTCTAATAAAAATACGTTACCGATAAATACAGCAACAACCTAACAAAGGTATAGGACTATTTTCTTCTTACATTTCACATCGCGATTGCTCGGTATCTTGCTAATCATTAGCATCAAATAAATTATCTTTATCACAGATTAAAATCGAATACCGAAATACAATTTCCGTGAAGGATAAAGGCCTAATTTGCTTATATTAATGTCTATAATTACATGTCCATATTGCAAAAGTTCTTTAACCAATTCTGGAGAAAAAACATATCTGTGTAAAAACAACCACAGCTTTGATATCGCCAAACAGGGTTATTTAAACTTACTGCCGGTTAATCAAAAAAGATCTAAAGATCCAGGCGACAACCAAATGATGATTGCTGCCAGAAGAAATTTTTTGGAACTAGGATTCTACGATCCGTTAATAGAAAGCATTAAAAATATTATTACAGATAAACTCTCTCTTAAAACCAAAGATATTATTGCATTTGATGCAGGCTGTGGGGAAGGATATTATTCTGAAAAAGTTTTGAATAATTTACCTGGTTTAGAGACAGAAATATTAGGTACAGACATTTCTAAATACGCTGTTAAAAATGCAGCAAATAAATATAAAAACAACTCCTACTTCGTAAGTTCAATATATAATTTACCTATTTCCGACAACAGCACAGATCTTATCCTATCCATTTTTTCGCCAATAATGGCAGAAGAATTTAAGCGCATATTATCTAATCAGGGGCATGTTGTAATTGTTAGCCCAGCTCCGGACCACTTGCGTGAAATGGCAGAATTAATTTACGATACGTTCAGGCCGCATACATCAAATATAGTTGAGAAGATGACACCTTTATTAAAACACAACTTCACACAGAGAACTACTTTTGAAATAGACATTAAAAGTGCAGAAGCATTGCTTTTTCTTTTAAAAATGACGCCCTATTATTGGAGTACAGGAATAGAACGTTTGGAAAACATAATCAACAAGAATGAACTATCGGTTACTTGTGATTTCAATATTGATATTTTTAGCCAATAGATTAAAGTGAAAAAAACGGTTTCCATTATAGGTGGCGGGGCAGCCGCAATTACATTAGCAGCATTTCTCGATAAGCAAAAATTTGAAGTAGCAATTTTTGAGAAGAATAAGTCTCTCGGACAAAAGTTTTTAGTTGCAGGAAAAGGTGGTTTTAATTTAACCCATTCCGAGCCGATAGAATCATTAATTGAACGATATACTCCCTCCTCTTTATTAAAAGAAGCATTACTCAAATTTACCAACAGCGATCTAACAAACTGGCTCGATCCTATTGGCATTCCAACTTATGTTGGGAGTAGCAAAAGAGTGTTCCCCAAAAAGGGAATAAAACCTATTGAAGTGCTCAAGGCTATTCTGTCTGTTTTAAAAAAAAATGGTGTTAAAATAGAATTCAACAAAACCTGGACTGGCTGGGATAGTCGCAATAATTTAATATTTAATAACAAAGAGATTACCGAATCTGATTATGTGGTATTTGCCTTAGGTGGTAGCAGTTGGAAGGTTACAGGATCGGATGGAAGTTGGATATCGACTTTCAAAAAAAAAGAGATAAACACTATTCCTTTTCAAGCTTCAAATTGTGCTTATAAAATAGAATGGGAAAGTGATTTTATTTTAAAACATGCTGGTGCTCCACTTAAAAACATCTCTATTTCTTGTTTAAATAAAAAGCAAAAAGGCGAAGTTGTTATTACTAAATTTGGATTAGAAGGCAATGCGATATATGCCCTTAGCCCACAAATTAGATCGGAGTTAAAGAAACAGCAAAAGGCTATTATTTTGATCGATCTAAAGCCCACTTTATCAAGTGCTGCTATTGTGAGCAAATTAAAAAAGTATAAATCTAAAAGTATATCTGCAGTATTAAGAAGCGAATTAAAGCTTAGTCCGGCGCAGATAGGATTGCTAAAAACATGCACTTCGAAAGAAGAGTTCCTTAATACGGATACCCTTGCTCTCAAAATAAAAAGCGTGCCTTGTACTATTCTTAATTCGGCCGAATTAGACGAATCTATTTCTACAGTAGGAGGAGTTTGCTTATCGGAAATAGATTTAAATTTCGAACTAAACTCAATCAAAGAAAACTACTGCATTGGAGAAATGTTAGATTGGGATGCACCTACTGGCGGATATTTATTACAAGCTTGTTTCAGTATGGGTTTTGGGCTAGCTCAACATTTAAATTCTAAATAGAAGGAATACCCCTTTTAAGAAAGCCTTGCTTAACAAGAAAGCAGATGGTCGTAGGACAGAATACAATCTCTCTTTTAAGGTCCTTGTGCCGGACAAGCAGATTATTTTAACTCTGTCTTGTACTGAAATAGGTTGACACCAAAAACCTATAAAATGAATAACGATTCAATACACTACTCATCAGAGTTTAAAAACAATGTCGTGTCGGAGGTTCTTTCCGGGAAATACGGAAAGGACGAAGCAAAACGAG
>JABSPR010000014.1 GCA_013214975.1 Flavobacteriales bacterium | reverse complement strand
GTGGCGCATTGGATGGCACTGCCACAGCAAATGTAACTGGCGGTATAATGCCATATACCTATGTTTGGAATACCGCTGACTTTACTCAAACTATTTCTGGATTAGTCGCAGCAATGTATAGTGTAACGGTAACTGATGCAAATGGCTGTAATGATACCGATTCTAGCGAAGTCAGCTATCCTGTTTCTTTAGCGGAACAGAAGTATTTTGAAGTAATAAGTGTACAAGGGAATCAAGTTTCTGCAAGAGCATCTTCAGGTACTTTAGATGTATTTACAATACTCGGTGCTAAGGTTGAATCAATCCAAGTGTCTTCTTCTGATAGCGGAATATCATTAGAAAGGGGAGTCTACATTGTTCGATATAACTCTGGCGATGTAATAGAAACGAAGAAGGTTTATATCTCTGAATAGTACAGAATATTAAAATTATTAGAAAGGCATTCTTATTACAAGGATGCCTTTTTTATTTAATAATCATTGTCAGTTTGATAAAAATGTAAGACAGACACAAAACTATCAGTTCGAGTTTTGTGTTCTTTACACAAAGTGTCGAGAATAAAGTTTTGAAATAGGTAGTATTAAAACCTGCTGTGTTCTCGATACAGTTTTTGAAGAAAAAATCATCATGATGATAAATATCATGACAGACTCGAACTGACAGTTGGTCTAAGGAGTCTTCGGATCTCTTTTTATTTGCGCCAGAAAGAACGACTGAAGAGAATTAGAACCGTAAAGATTTCCAACCTTCCAATAATCATTAAGATGGAGAGTATCCATTTACCAGCAGTTGGTATTTCTGCAAATGTTTCCATCGGACCAACCATTCCAATACCAGGGCCGATGTTGCCAAGGCTAGATGCTACAGCACCAACAGCAGATAGGATGTCTAACCCAACAAACGTCATGATAAGCGTGCTAGTAACGAAAATGGTAAAGTAGTATATCGCAAAAGCTACTACAGCTAATATTATCTTTTCTGGAACCGATTGGCTGTTAAGTCTAACTGCAATAATAGCACTAGGGTGTACCATCCGCTTTAATTCTAAGAAGGTGTTTTTAATAAGTATAGTAATCCGAACCACTTTTATTCCACCTGCAGTAGAACCCGAGCAACCACCCACAAACATTAACAAAAGAAACAAGAAGGTTAATCCATGTGTTAATGCAGTATAGTCGAATGTAACATACCCGGTGGTAGTAACTACCGAGACAACCATAAATAAGCCGTTCCTGAACGATTCTTCTAATTGGGTGTCTCCAAGTATGAAAAGCATTAACCCAACGCCTAAGCCGATTAAAAGAGATCCTGTGGCGTAAAATTTAAGTTCGTCATTGCCAAACATTTTTTTGAATTTTCCATTAAGGAAGAAGTAGTGCAGTGAAAAACTCACACCTGCTAAGAACATAAAACCGGTAATGATATATTGTATCGCTGGTCCAAATGCAGCAATGCTTGCGTTCTCTGTTGAGAATCCTCCGGTTGCCATTGTAGTCATAGCGTGGTTAATGGCTTCAAAAGGAGTCATGCCAGCTAGCCAAAGCAAGAGCGTTTCAGTTCCTGTAAGTAGAACGTAAACTCCCCATAGTCGTTTAGCCATTTCTTTTACTCTTGGGTGTATTTTGTCTGGAGATACTCCTGGAACCTCAGCTACAAAGAGCTGCATACCACCAATACCTAAGAGAGGGAGTATGGCTAGAGAGAGTAGAATAATTCCCATTCCCCCAACCCATTGCGTCATGCTACGCCAAAAAAGAATGCCAGCTGGTATTTCTTTGAGGTCTGTAAAAATCGTTGACCCTGTAGTCGTTAAGCCAGAAATAGACTCGAAGAATGCATCTGTAAAGCTTGTAGTTACTCCACTTATTAAAAATGGGAGTGCACCGAATGCGCCCATTGCGAACCAGCATAGTGTAACGATAATGTAGCCTTCGCGTTTAGAAATTTCGGAAGACGAGTTTCTAGTAGTAAACCAGAGTAGTAGGCCGGTAAAACAGGTAATTCCCGATGACCATAGTATGGAGCTTGTTGCTGTGCAATCCAATAGGAGTGATGCCGAAAGAGATGTAAGCATTAACATCCCGTAGATAATTAATAGTAGACCTAGTATGTTGCCGATTAATCTAAAATTAAACATGGTCTGCTATTTATTTGAAAAGCTTGTCAACGTCCGAGATCGCTTCTGGTAGCGCGAATACAACAACTTCATCTTCTGGTAGGATAGTAAGCTTGCTGTTTACAATAAAGCCTTTATTACCTCTAATTACACCTCCTACAATAGCACCACGCGGAAAGCTAATGTCTTTTACATTCTTGTCTGCAATCTTAGAATCTGGCTTAACTACATATTCCAATACCTCCGCATTAGCACCAGCAAGGGTTCTGGTTTCTGTTAATTCACCCTCTCGGATAAACTTGGAGATGAAGCTTGCCGCAGTTAGTTTCTTGTTGATTAGAGTATCCACACCCATGTTTTGCGAAAGGTTGATGTAGTCAATGTTGTCAACTAATGCAATGGTTTCTCTCACGCCGTGGTTCTTTGCAACCAAGCTTGAGATAATGTTTGTTTCTGAATCGCCAGATACCGCAATAAAGGCATCCATGTCTTTAATTCCTTCTTCTTCCAAGAACTCAACATCTCTGCCATCACCGTTAAGAACAAGTGTTTCGCTAAGATCATTGGCCAATTCAAAGCATTCTTCTCTGTTTTTATCGATAAGTTTTATCTGGTGTTTCTTTTGAAGCTTTTCGCAAGCCAATGCTCCGATTTTAGAACCACCTAATATCATGATCTTTTCAATCTTAATCTGCTTCTTGCCCCCAAGATACATGAGGTAATCAATTTCCTCTGGAGGGGTTATCATGTATACGTGGTCGTGCAATTCGAAAACGGTGTTACCACGAGGAATAATAGTTTCGTTTTTCCTGTGGATAGCAACAAGGGTAAAGTTTACCCTATCGAGCATTCGGGTTACTTCGATTAGAGATTTGTTAAGGGCAGGGGCGTTCTCGTCTAGGACTACGCCAATTAGAGATAGCTTGCCTCCGGAGAACTCATGAATATCAGAAACACCAGACCTCTTTAAAAGTTGGATAATCTCATCTACTACTAACTCTGCAGGGTATACAAGGTGATCTATACCTAATTTCTTAAAATCTATTTCGTTGTTATCTTCCTGGTAACCAGCATTGTTTATTCTTGCAATAGTACGTTTAGCACCTAGTTGCTTACCAAGGGCGCAAGCTGTGATGTTGGTTTCTTCGAGAGCTGTAACTGCTATTAAAAGGTCGGCTTTATCAATGTTCGCATCTTTTAGAACATTAATTCTATTTACATTACCCCGAACGGTTAATACATCTAACTGACTACTAGCTTGATCAAGAAGTTTTTTATCGCGATCAACTATGGTAATATTATGCTGTTCTTTCGTTAGCATTTTTGCTAAATGAAAGCCTACCTGTCCCGCACCTGCTATTACAATTCGCATATTATTTTCTTAAAAAAAGAAGGCAAATGTATCTATTAAAAGCATTGATACGCCAGCCGCATAGATATTTTTATTCTCATTACTAGGCAACTAGGTTAAGAGATTGTTTAGTTTTATTGTTAAACAATAACACGTGGGGTTTCTTCGGTTTTTACTCACTATAGCTGTGATACTTACGCAAGGTTTGAGTGATGTTTTCTGGATTAGCGTGTTGTCGGTTAATTGTAGATCGGCCATAATTATGTGTTATCTGAGTTTGCGCATAGCACTTGTTTTGAATATAAAATAAGCCGCGGGGATTCGCTTTGATTGTAAGTTGGTAATCTCCAATTTTCCTTCGTTATATATTAGTTTATTATATTGTATAAAGAAGAAACTTAGAGTGTTAGATGATTATATATAAAGTTAAGGTGTATGTAGTTACTGGCTGTCTAATTCAACTAGTCTCTTTTATTTTTAATTGGGTAATAGAAAGTTGTACTGAATTGATAAAGCATTGTAGAGTCTCTTGATAATAAGCCTAATCTACATTAAATTGTACTTTCGTAGTAAACAACCAAACTATGAAATACACGGTAATATTATTACTTGTAGCGTTTTTCTTCACAGCTTGTAATGAGAATCGAATCTATCGTGACAACGAACCACTTTCGCCCAATCTGGAGTGGAAGAAATCTGATTTTCGTGAGTTTGAGATTCGCGTAGATGATACTTCCATTCTGTATAATTTGGGCGTTGCCTTTAGATACGTTCATGGTTACCCTTTTAATACGGTGAATCTTCAAATAACAGAGACTAATTCTTTTGGTGAGGAGACTGTGGAGGTATATGAGATTGCCGTTAGAGAGGAGAACGGAGATTACATAGGAGAACCTGGATATGATATTTGGGATGTTGAACAAATAATTGAGGCTGATAAGGAATATTCCAAAAGTGGAATGTATCTATATAAAACAGAACACCTTATGCCGCAAGATCCTTTAGGCTTTACTATGGAAATAGGTTTGTTCTTGGATAAGGTAATCAAGTAGGCCATCAATTAAATAGTCTTGATTTGTGTTATATGCAAAATAATTGAAGAGCTTTTGTACTATTCAATTAGCAACATATCAAGTGGTGGGCTAATTTGGGTTTATAATTAAAAATAGAATTATGAAAAACGAAGTGTTTAAAATATTCAAATTGACAATAGCAGGAATACTAGTTTCAATAACTAGCTTGGCACAATTTGATACAACTGAAGTGGTTCCTACAGTAAACCTAAATGGACCACGATTAGGTGTTACTTACATTACGAATGGAGAACTAACTTCTACATTGAAGAATAAATTTGGAGCAGCACCGGTGATTACACAATTTGGTTGGCAATTTGAAAGCAGGTTTTTTACGCTTCCTTCTGGAACTTCGGGGCTTATAGAGGGTGTTGTTTTGATTGGAGGTTTAGAACAAGGGCTATTTCTACCTAGTCTATCGGGGTTAATTGGATTACGAAGTGGAGAGGGCACAGAATTTGCCTTTGGACCTAACCTATCATTGTCAGGTATCGGGTTTGCCTTCACTGTTGGCTATACTTTAACTAAGAACGGCATTAATTTCCCAATTAACCTGGCGGTAGTTCCTTCTCCAAAGGGAGTTCGGATAAGCATTATGTTCGGCTTTAATGCCAGGAAAGTTTAGAAGTTTTTAGGTCAATTTCCGACTATATAATACTTAACCCCGCTATATATTCAATAGCGGGGTTAATACTTGTCTTCTAAGCTTACTTAATAGCCATCAATAAACACGACTCTACCATCTTGATAAATTCACTTCGGTAACCAAATTTGTCTGCTCCTTTAGATTTGTTCGCTAAGGATAAAACACTCTCGTAGCTTGCGTCCCCTTTGAATTCGGAATCTCTAAGCAACATCCCAAACTGAGCAACCGCTGCAGAAAACAGAAAGTTCTCTGAATTTTTTGTAGTAACCTCTTTGCTTTTTAAGGTCTTCACGAGAAGCTTACTGGTGTCTTCGTTTGGCTCTTTGTACCTGAACTTTACGGTTAATAGTTCATCCGAATTGGATACCGCCATTATCTGCTGAAGATTGCTTTGGTATTTCAATGGATCGATGTCGTTCGTAAAAGATGACTTGACGCCGGTTGGTATGATTTCATAAAGTGCCGTTACTGTGTGTCCTGCTCCAAGTTCGCCAGCGTCTTTCTTGTCGTCGTTAAAGTCTTCGGCAGCCAGCTTTCTGTTTACGTAGCCAATAAGCCTGTAAGACTGTACTTGAGTAGGATTAAATTCAACTTGAATCTTAACATCTTTAGCAATTGTAAAGAGGGTAGAGTTTATTTCATTAACAAATACCTTTTTAGCTTCTTGTATATTGTCTATATAGTAGTAATTGCCATTTCCAGCATTGCTTATCTGCTCCATTCGGCCATCTTTATAATTGCCCATTCCAAAGCCGGTGATTGTTAGGTAGATACCATATTTCCTCCTCTCTTCAATTAATCGAACCATATCTGAGCTAGATGAAGCACCAACATTAAAGTCACCGTCTGTAGCAAGTATAATGCGATTGTTACCATTAGCGATTAGGTTCTCTTTAGCCACTTTGTATGCAAGTTTTATTCCTGCGCCACCGGCAGTAGATCCTCCAGACTGAAGATGATCTAGGGCCTTAATGATTGTCGACTTCTCACTAATCGGCGTTGAAGGGAGTACTAATCCAGCTGCACCTGCATACACTACTATTGCAATTCTATCTTCGTCTTTCAGAGAGTTGATGAGAAGCTTCATAGAAGATTTAAGGAGTGGTAGCTTGTTGTTTGCTCCCATCGAACCTGAAACGTCTATAAGAAATACAAGGTTAGATGGATTAGCCTCCGTGTAGTCAATCTGCTTTCCTTGAAGACCAATATGTACCAATTGGTGATTTGGATTCCAAGGTGCTGCGCCTATCTCTGTTGTAATTGAAAAAGGATCTTCTCCTTTTGGTTCAGGATAATTATAACTGAAATAGTTTATCATTTCTTCTATCCGTACAGCATCTTTGTTTGGATACTGTCCGTAATTGATCATCCGTCTAATATTCGAATAAGATGCGGCATCTACATCAATGGAAAAAGTAGACAGCGGTTCGTTTAAAGGGCTGACGTACGTATTGTCTCTAATTATATTGTACTCTTCAGTATTGTACTGATTACTTGAAAAATTCGAAAAATTCCCAAATACTTGTCCTTGATTCGGGGACGATAAGCATCTCATGATTTTTGAACTCTTAGGGTGAATTTTACCTGGTCCTTTATCGTATTTAACTTTTTCGTGATATTCACGAGTAATTTCCATTACCTCGTCCTCTACTATTTCTATTTCCAATTCTTTTTGATCTTTGACCGTGATTAATTGAGAATAAACCAGAGTGATCTCAATGGAGTCTCGAGTGCCTACAAAAACTTCTTTTACTAAGTGGTCTTTCGCTGTAAATGTTAAAATTGTATTTGGGCTTGTTGCTTCAATTGAGAACTCACCAAGTTTATTTGTTTTCGATTTTACTTGTGTGTTTTTAACTTGGACAATAACACTACTTAAAACTGTATTGCTGTTTTTAACAATTCCAGTTACTTGTTTTGCATAGCTTATAAGGCTGATAAATAGTAGAGTTAAACTAAGGGTAGTTATTTTGATCGTTGCTTTCATAATTATAAGTTTTTCCTTTATGATGCAATCTCAATCGAGATTCCATAAGCACTTCGTATCTTTTTTATAAATTGTGTAAAATTCCCCGAGCTATTCAATGAATTTAAGTTTCGATCGAAAATATGACGACCTATCAGATAAGGTATTGCTTAAGCATTACAAGAATTCTGGTGACTTAGAGGAGCTCGGTGAACTCTACCATCGCTATATGCATTTGGTTTTTGGTGTGTGCTTAAAATATCTAAAGAACAAAGCCGATAGTGAAGATGCCGTGATGAATATCTTTGAAAAGTTGATTCATGATACACAACGTTTTGAAATAGATAACTTTAAAAGTTGGTTACATGTTACCTCAAGAAATTTTTGTTTGATGCAAATTAGGTCTGGGAAATCGAAAGCTGGTGCAGAATCTAAGATGGATGATATGGAATATACCATCCCTATGCATCATGTAGAAGAACCTTCGATTGAAAACGATTTGACTGCTTTAGAGAAATGTATTAATAAACTTCAGGCCGAACAAAAGAAATGTGTAAAGTTGTTCTTTTTAGAAGATAAGTCATATAGGCAAATAGAAGAAGTAGCGGGGTATGAGCTTAAAAAGGTAAAGAGCTATATTCAAAATGGAAAAAGGAATATTAAAACGTGTTTAGAAAAAAGCCGTGAGTAAAAGGGACGAACATATCACCCAACAAGAGTTAATCGATTATCACGAGAATCGATTGAGCGATGAAGCTATGCACAGTATTGAATTCCATGCATTGGAATGTGAATTTTGTGATGAGGCATTGGATGGTTATGCGATGTTGGGAGATGAAGCTAAATCGTCTCTCACAAACCTTACAAGAAGAATTGAAACGAGAGTGGTCGATAAGCCGGTTACCTTCGACTTAAAAAGAATTCTGGCTATTGCAGCTTCATTTTTAATTTTCGGTATTGGAGCTTTCTTATACTATGGAGCCGATAATAATCAATCTACAGAAAGTTTAGCGCTGGTAGTTGAGAAGGAGAATGAGTATGATAAACCTATGTTTTATAAGAGTGCAAAAAATAAAGAGAAGTTAGATTCGGAAGAAGTTCTGGAAGAGGAAGAGGATTTGGAAATGGGTATAAGCGAGTCATTATCAGACTTAGAATCGGAGTTGTATCAGGAAGAGGTTGTTGAGTTTGAGGATGAAGTAGTTGAAGAGTCGGTAAGAGAGAGACAAGATCAAGAAGAAGTAAAAGAGGAGATTGTAAGTCTCTCTCCTAAAGAGGATTTGTCGGTAACCGAAACTTCTGTATCTAAGTATGTAGAGGAGAGAGAAGAAGCTATGAAAATGGTAAAAGAAAGAAGCGTGAAGTCATTTAATGCTTTAGCCGTACCAAGAGAAAAAATGTCTCAACCGAAGAGCGCAGTGATTGAAAGTGAACCCTATTCACCAGCACCAGAAGTAAATGCAAGTGATCAGGAAACGGTAGCAACAGTTGGTCGCTATAAATACGTTAAAGGGAATTATGCGGAGATGTATATACTTAAATCTAATGGCAAGTTTAAGCAGTCGGCTACCAATGATGAGTCAGGAGGTGGGAGTTATACTATAAAGAGCGACACGTTAATCTTCCATTTTACGATTATTAATAATTCTGAAACAACTACTACTGTTAGGTTCTTATCTAAGGATGGGGGTATGTATCCTTTAATTAATACTGTAGCTGGGTCCAAGCCTAATTTGAATAAATTTTACAAGCACAGATAATCTGGACTGATTATTGTTTTCGAGGAAAGCATGAAACCCACTCAACTTTTAGTACCTCTTTTTTTACTAATTACTTCAGGGCAATTAATGGCTCAAGATGAATACAGCGAGGAAGAGGATATTATCATGGATTGCTTATTAAATGATACTGAAGAAGAGCAGATCCAATGTTTAGAAGCCGAACATTTACGAATGGATTCTATAATTAATGCGACATACAACTTTCTTCATAAAAGATATACCGATGAAGGAGATATGAGTAGTAGGGGGTCTTTAAAATATACTCAGAAACAATGGGAGATGAAGAAAGAAATGCAAAAAAGCATATTTGCGAAACTTAATCTTAGCAAGGAAGGAGATGTAAGAATGTGTCTTCAATATTTAGATGCTACTCGCTTTCGGCTAAATCAGATGGCAAGAGAGGCTAACCGCGCAAAATAGCGATATTGTGTTTCTGTATTCATAGTATCATTCACATACCTAGCCTGTTGTCTTTATGGTTTAGGTAATAGCTTCATTTTAGCATTCTCAATGTGTATCCTTAGGTAGTCTATCGTGTAGAAACCATACCTTTGCCGACTTTTTAGACTTAGATTCATAAAAATGAAAAAGCTTTTTCAAAATTTCACATTCAACGCTAAAGACGATATTCTTTCCGGTCTTACTGTTGCATTGGCACTAGTTCCAGAGGCGGTAGCCTTTGCTTTTGTTGCAGGGATAGATCCTCTAGTGGGTCTCTACGGCGCATTTATAATGGGACTAATTACTTCTTTGTTTGGAGGTAGGCCAGGTATGATTTCTGGTGCTACTGGTGCGATGGCAGTGGTTATGGTACATATGATTCAGAAAGGAAACGAAGTTGGATTAACCTTAGAGAATCCCATTGAGAACTTAGGATTACAATGGCTATTTATTACTCTGATTATTGTAGGTGCAATACAAATTGCAGCTGGGATTTTTAAGCTTGGTAAATTTGTACGATTAATACCGCATTCTGTTATGATGGGCTTTGTGAACGGATTAGCAATCGTGATATTTTTGTCGCAACTAGGTTTGTTTAAAGAAAGTATTGATGGTAAAATGGTTTGGATGCAAGGACAAGACATGTATATGATGGCTGGATTTGTTGGTCTTACCATGTTAATCATGTACCTCCTACCTAAATTGACTACTAAGGCGCCAGCAGCTCTTGTTGCTATTGGCGTAGTAGCTGCCATCACAATTTTAGGTGGCTTGGATGTAAATACGGTAGGCTCTTTTATTAAAGATGGTGGAGGTGATGGGCTAAGTGGTTCACTACCAGTTTTTCAAACCGGCTTATTTGATTTTGTATCGACTTTAGACGGGCATTGGAGTTTAATATTGTCAACTGCATTTTTACTAGCAGCAGTTGGTTTGATAGAATCTTTAATGACTTTAAACTTAGTAGATGAGATTACTGAAACAAGAGGAAGTGGAAATCTGGAATGTGTTGCTCAAGGAGGTGCTAATCTTCTAAACGGATTATTTGGCGGTATGGGTGGTTGCGCCATGATTGGTCAGTCACTGATTAATGTTAACTCTGGTGGTCGTGGTAGGTTATCTGGATTTACTGCATCGATTGCCTTGTTGTGTTTCATTCTATTCGGTGCTTCTTTTATTGAGCAGATTCCTTTGGCGGCACTTGTTGGTGTAATGTTTATGGTTGTTATAGGAACGTTTGCATGGAGTAGTTTTCGAATTATTACTAAGATACCAAAGGCTGATGCATTTGTTTTGATAGTTGTGTCTGCCATAACAGTATGGCAAGATTTGGCTATTGCAGTAATCGTAGGGGTAATTATTTCAGCTTTAGTTTTTGCATGGAAAAATGCAACTATGATTAGAGCTCGAAAGAGTATTAAAGAAGATGGAACTAAGGTGTATGAGATTTGGGGACCTTTGTTTTTTGGATCTGTACAAGCGTTCACTTCTAAATTTGATGCGAAAGATGATCCGGATAAAGTGGAAATAGACTTTATAGAATCTAAAGTAAACGACCATTCTGGAATTGAAGCGGTGCGGGTAATAACAAGAAAGTATATCGATTTAGGAAAAGATGTGAAGTTGGTTCATTTAAGTCCTGAATGTAAAACGCTTCTATTAAAGGCAAATCCAGTGTTTGCTGAGATTATTACCAGCTCTAAAGATGATCCTAAATATCGTGTTGCAACGAACTTAATGGACGACGAGATTTAGGCTTCACTACTCAATTGAGACTTCTTTCTTAGTTTTTCCGCTAGGCAAAGTATAAGCTAAGCCGATAGACCAGATAGTATAATTTTGCTTAGAGAAAATAAACTGAGAAGTTCCATTTCCACTCGAGCTTTTATATGAGTCAAGAGCTCTGTAATAGCTGAAGTAAAAATTGTAATTATCTTTTATAATAAATCTAATTTTTACCGATGGGCCTAAGTAAAAGTTTTTATCGAAGTAGCTCCCTTGGTGATTCCAGCTAAAGTACTCCGGATCGTCATGTTCAAGCACTGTCTTAGAATTATATTCCCATATTTGAAAAGTAGGAGTTAACCCAATTTCCAAATAAGGTACCTCCCCCCTCAAATGAAGAAAAACAGGTGTGCATATGGCTATTACTCGATTAGTTCTTGTTTCGGTTGACTCTTTATAAGAGTACAGATCTCTTTCTTCGAAATATGAAGAGAAATATTTGACCGATAGGCCACTACCAAGCACAACGGATTTTTTAGAACATCGAATTATTCCTCCAAGAGAGAAGGCTTCTGAACTAGAAATATCATTCCAATATTGGAATGAACAAGTTGTAATAATTAATTGAATCAATGTTATATTTACCACCCTTAATAATTAAACGTTAAAACTAGAATTATGAATATTACATTAGAACAAGCTGAGCAAGTAATAGTTGCTGCAAAAGCTAAATCTGTAGAGATCGATACTAAAATGAATATTGCTGTTGTTGACGCTGGAGCTAACTTGGTAGCATTTGCAAGAATGGACGGAGCATGGTTAGGGTCATTAGATATCTCTATCAAAAAAGCAAAGACTGCTAGATTCTTCGATATGAACACAGGTATCATTGGTTCTCTTTCTCAACCAGGTGGTGANTTATATAACATCGAACATTCTAATGGTGGGTTAATTACTTTCCCAGGTGGTATTCCAATTAAAAATGCTGCTGGTGACATTATCGGTGCTGTAGGTGTAAGTGGTAGTTCTGTTGAGAACGATCACACGGTTGCAGAAGCTGGTCAAGGCGCTGCATAAAGAAATTTAATTTCGAATAAGAAGGGTAGTCCATATGGGTTACCCTTTTTATTGGATATAGTCTTCGAATTCTTGATTGTAGAAAATTGTTATTTCTTCTCCTTCTTCAATGTTTCTAGTTGCAATAAAGTCTTGTGTTTCCGTTTCTGGATTCTGTGCGGTTACTTTCGCACTTGCATCTTTATTGTGGTTAAAGAAACTTCCAATACTGCTAATACATAAAGCGTAAAAGTCATCGCTCCACGGGAATTGTAAGGTTGCAATACTTTCTGGCAATTCTTCATGATGCGACAAGAGTAATACATGGCAAGTTGCAATGGTCTCGCCGGATTTGATGTTTCGTGACGCAAAAACGCCTTTGCCATGAATGGGACTTTCCTTGATAATTGCGTGCTTAGACATGTTAGATTGAGATTAATGAAAGATGTTGTTCTAAAGTAGTTAAGAATTTACTCGTGTAAAAATAATAAGTCCTGTTGATTTCGGTAAATTTGATTTGATGACACGGAGGTTTTTAATTATAGGATTGCTTTTATGTATTACATCCTTTACCGGATGGGCAGGAGACGACTTACTTATCAAGAAACCTTCAGAATCTGCTTCCAAAGGTTTAGAGGATGGTCTTAAAAAAGGGAAACTCTACATTGGTGGAGATGGCCGTACTTCTTTTGCATTTAATCAAACAGTAAAATTTGGCGGATTTAGAATAGGTTGGGAGGCTTTCGATAGACATCGATTTGGAATAAGCTTTCATGAATTGAAAGAACCTATAGAAATAAGCGTAGAGTTAGATCCATTTACTCAACCAGGTTTGAAACGGATATATTTTGATTACGAATATTTCTGCTTATTCTATGAACCTATATTTTACACTTCTAATAGATTGCAGCTGTCTGCACCGGTTCATTGGGGAAGAGGTACTCTTTCAAGGAGCTATAAGGATGCATTGGGTCGACTTCATGAGTATGATTCGGGAGTATCTAAGATGGCCGAAATATCTTTTGCAGCAGAGTATAGACTTTTAAGATGGCTCTCTTTAGGTACAGGTGTTGGCTATCGATTTCAAAGAAGAAGTACAGCGGTAGAGAGAAAGGCTTTAAATGCTCCGATGGTCGCACTCCATTTTCATTTCTTGATGAAAGAATTATGGAATATGGCTTTTCATAAAGAAAAGCTAGAACCTTGGAAGTAGGTAGCCCTAAAAACTTTTCATCCAAGAAATCATTGGGACAGGGAAGGAATTTACATTTCCAACCTGGTCTATTCGTATTACTCCGGATAGAGTTACTTGAAAAGCTTCATCGTGCGATCGGATAAATCGCATTGTAGGCATTAATAATATTGTAGTATTAAACTTACTACTCTTTGTGATTTTCCCTTCACCAATTATATGTTCGGTCGTAATATCCTCATATTCTATGATGCCATTCTCATAATTAGATACTTCGTAAGTTACACTTACATTTTTATCGGTGTACTTAACTTCATCGGGTCTAGAGAAGAAAACCATTGAGTCGAATATGAAACTGGCTTTTTTTCCAACTGGAGCTATCCCAGAAAAGCTCGTTACGAAGGCTGTCTTTAACTCTCTATCGTAGATGTTATTCGATTGATATTCATTCCGCAATGCGTTATATGCGTTGTTATCTTCGATATAATAGTCAGTGTCTGTATAACCATAGTTGCCATAAATATCGTAGTAATATTCTTGTTCGTTTCTAGAAAAAGAATAAGTCTGACCAATTATTTTTTTATTATTATCATAGTTTCTAATTATTGATGATGAATACGCAAAACCGGCTGAAATACTGAAATTCGATTTTCTAGTTCCGTGAGTCATTGTGAGCCAATGTAATCCCCCGAAACCTTTGGCATTAAATATATATCCAGAAGAACCTAATATTGTTCCAAGAGCAAAATGTGTTTTTCCTTTCGAGTTAAAAGAGTATTTCGCAGCCAAACCAATTGGGCTAGCAATCCAAGTAGCCATAATCCCCAATGATAAATTATCTGAAACGGCAAATTGTACTTCAGGTCCATATATGTGTAGCATGGCATAATTCTCACCTTTTTTAATAGGGAGTGCATTTGCACTTAAATAGTATCTTGTTGTAAGTGCTCCGTCTTCTCGGTAATCACCATAGTCCTCTGTTGTTGATTCTACAGAGGTTTCCGCAACTTCAATAATTTCACTTATATCTGATTTGTTAACGTAGATCTTTCCTATTGATTTAGTTTCTAATAGAATTTCTCGTCCGTCATCGGAAAGAATAAAACCATAATGCTCGGTTCCTCCTCGTTGTTTAATCAAGTAATACGTTTTAGTAGCAGAACTATCAGGAGAGTTTGCAGTTACTTCTGTTTTGTTACTCGAGTCTTGAGAGAATACCGGTGATATAGAATAAAAAGAAATAAGGATAAATAGAAGGTGCTTAATCATGATATGGTTTATTAGTTACAGTAAACTTAAGTGAATAATAACTTGCGTTCAAATTGTAATGTGCAACTCTCTTTGTTTTTATTTGCGTTTCTTGCAAAGAAAAGTGCAACAGTAATTTGGAACAGATTAAGCATATCGTTTTTTATGATGGTGTTTGTTCTATGTGTAGTAGGTTAGTGATATTTGTTATGGCCAACTCAAAAGAGAACAATATTTATTTCTCAGCACTCCAATCCGAATTTGCAAAGGATTTTCTTTCGTTAAAAGGTATATCGACTTTGGGGCTGAATACATT
>JABSPR010000013.1 GCA_013214975.1 Flavobacteriales bacterium | reverse complement strand
AATTTCTTTTTCTTTCTTCGTTATATGTGCTTATGAATTTGTTAAACTCAACTAAGCCAACAATCATAACAATAAGAAACAGAGCAAGGAATGAATATTTATTCCATGCAATACAACCAACTACAGTTGTAATGAATATAAGTCCTGTAAGACTTCTTTTTATGAATTCCGTCAAAGTGTACTAATTACGTCGCTTTGAATTTAGTAATTATCTCACAAAAGAGTAATTCTAGGCTTCTTCGGATTCGTTAGTTATTTCCTTTGGAGATTCGATTCCTTGTTCCTCACTACTTTCTTTTTCGTCAGTATTTCCTTCAGGTGTTTTTTCTTCAGATGTAGATTCTTTCTTTTTAGCTTTCGCTTTGGATACTTTTTTAGAGCCAGAAAGTCGGTTTTCTTCTGCCCACGGTCTTTGTCCGAATACTTTTTCCAGATCTTCTTTGTAAATCACTTCTTTTTCAAGTAACACAGTTGCTAATGCGATTAATTTGTCTTTGTTCTTCTCTAGTAGATCAAGTGTCCTCTCATAATTTTTCTCCACAAATAGACTTACTTCTTCATCTATTATTTGTGCGGTTTGCTCGCTATATGGTTTACTGAAAGAGTATTCACTACTTCCGCTAGAGTCATAAAAACTTACATTTCCAATTTTGTCGTTTAACCCATATACACTTACCATCGCATAAGACTGTTTGGTTATCTTTTCTAGATCACTGAGCGCACCAGTGCTGATTTGATTGAAAATCACTTGTTCAGCAGCTCTTCCTCCAAGCGCAGCGCAAATTTCGTCTTCCATTTGAGCCGTGGTTGTAATTTGCCTTTCATCCGGTAAGTACCAAGCTGCTCCAAGAGATTGCCCTCTTGGCACAATAGTAACCTTTACCAGTGGATGTGCATGCTCTAGTAACCAGCTTACAGAAGCATGACCGGCCTCATGGTATGCAATAACTTTTTTCTCTGCAGGGGTAATGATTTTGTTTTTCTTTTCCAACCCACCAATAATCCGATCAACGGCATCAGAAAAATCTTCTTTTTCTACTTTCTTTTTGTTTTTTCTTGCGGCAATTAATGCTGCTTCATTGCAAATATTTGCGATATCTGCACCCGAAAAGCCAGGTGTTTGTCGACTCAAAAGTTCAACGTCTAATTTTTTATCCAGTTTTAATGGCTTAAGATGTACATTAAATATTTCTTGACGCTCATTAAGGTCAGGCATGTCAACATGTATCTGGCGATCAAATCGTCCTGCTCTAAGTAAGGCTGAATCTAATATATCTGCCCTGTTTGTTGCGGCAATAATGATCACACCAGTATTGGTGCCAAATCCATCCATTTCGGTTAAGAGTTGATTCAAGGTGTTTTCCCGTTCATCATTTGCCCCTTGCGCTGCGTTTTTACCACGAGCTCTACCAATAGCATCTATCTCATCAATGAATATTATTGATGGTGATTTTTCTTTAGCTTGTTTGAAGAGATCGCGTACTCTTGAAGCACCTACACCAACAAACATCTCAACAAAGTCAGATCCAGATAAAGAAAAGAAAGGGACTTGTGCCTCACCCGCCACGGCTTTTGCTAGTAATGTTTTTCCTGTACCTGGAGGTCCAACTAAAAGAGCTCCTTTGGGAATTTTAGCACCAAGATCAGTGTATTTCTTAGGGTGTTTAAGAAAGTCAACAATTTCTTTAACTTCAATTTTTGCTTCATCTAAGCCCGCAACATCCGTGAAAGTAATGTTAACGTTAGTGTCTTTATCGAACAGAGTTGCTTTGGATTTTCCAATATTGAAAATCTGACCACCACCACCTGATCCACCAATTCGTTTCATGATAAAAATCCAGATTCCTACCATGATTAATATAGGAAGTAGCCAGCTTATAATATCTCCACCCCAATCTTTCTTGGTTTCATAACTTATGTCAATTTGGTCCTCTGGACTAAAACTTTCTTGGGCATTATCAAGTTTTTTTTGGAATATCTCTGGAGAGCCTATCATTATTTTATAATGCGGGCCTCGAGCAGAATTCTTACCATTATTAATGTCGTCATATTGAGTATCTGATAATTTGTCGCTCAGAATATATACTTCGGCATGTTCTTTATTTACAATTACTATTTTCTCAACATGCTGTCTATCTAGCATGTTTCGTTTAAATTCTTGGAAATTTATTTCTTTGATTTGAACACTCCAGCCAACAAAATTGAGTACAAGGAAGAGCAAAGCAACCGCTAAGTAGATCCAATAGAAATTAAATGGTTTATTGTCTTTCTTTTTTCTAACTGGACCTTTCTTGAGATTGGTCTTTTTGTTTTTAGTGTCTTTTTTGTCAGTCATCTTGTTTTTTTATCTTAGGTAATAGCGGGTGTCGAATTAGAACCTAAATGAAATTTGCGTTTAAGTTATTCGATTTGAGTTATAAGCGCATCTGCCCAAAGATCCTCAATATTGTAAAATGTTCTAGTTTCTTTTTGAAAAATATGTACTACAATGTTAACGTAATCTAATAAAACCCACTCCGAGTTTCCTGTACCTTCTTTTTGCCATGCTTTTTCGCCTGTATTTTTCCTAACTTCTTCTTCAACAGAATCTGCAATGGCATTTACTTGTGTGTTTGAATTCCCATGACAGATGATAAAATAGTCGCAAACAGAATTATTTAATTTTAATAAGTTCATTGAAACAATCTCTTCTGCTTTTTTCTCTTGCATGCCTGATATTATGGCATTAATTAATTTCTTTGCACTTGTAGACGGTTTGGTCGTGGCCATATTTTAAATAAACATCTAATTTAACTAATCTTTCTCAATGAGTATTACAATCGGTAGTGAGATCCTTCATCTGGATACTGTTTACTCAACTAATAGTTACCTCTTGGAATTAGCGGAAAAAGAATCTGTTAACGAAGGCTTGGTCGTTGTCGCTCAAGATCAGACCAAGGGGAGAGGACAACGCCATAATATATGGGTTTCAGAACCTCTGAAAAATATAACACTTAGCATACTTGTTTACCCTAACATCGATATTTCTGACCATTTTTTCTTAAATAAACTTATTTCTATCGGTTTGGTTGATTTTATTAAAGACTTAGTTGACATGGATGTAAGCATTAAGTGGCCAAATGATATATATGTTGGTGACGGAAAGATAGCAGGGATATTAATTGAAAGTAAAGTATCGGGTAAAAATGTAAGCTCATCAGTATTGGGATTAGGAATAAATATTAATCAAACGGAATTCGATTCATCATTACGAAACCCTACATCTGTTTTTAATATTACAGGTAGATCAATAAATATTGATACTTGTATTTCTTCCCTTTGTAGGAGTTTAGAAACGCAATATGCTAAGCTGAAAGGAAAGAATAAGAGTGAAATAGAAGAACAGTATGAGTCTTTATTATATCGAAAAAATACTTTCCATGAATATGTAATTCTTGGGAAAGTATACATAGCTAAAATATTAGGAGTAGATCCAATAGGAAAGCTAATTCTTCAATCCAATACAGAGGAAATGTTTCTATGTGACTTAAAGGAAGTGGAGTACCAAATTTAATGTCTTATGATGGCGACCAGTTTGATGGATCCTCTCGCCATTCTTGCAATGATTCAGTATTCCCTGACGAGACATACCCAAGATTAGCGGCTTCTTCGATAAGTACTTTGTAATTTGATAAAACTTTTAATTCTACATCTGATTTGGTAAAATTATCTTTGGCAATTTGAAAGCCATATGTAAAGATTGCCGTCATCCCAATAATTTCAGCTTTGGCTTCACGCAAAGCGTCTACAGCGTTTAGACTACTCATTCCTGTAGAAATCAAATCTTCTACTACTAATACTTTTTGTCCTTCTTTTAGTTCACCTTCAACCATATTTTGTAATCCATGGCCTTTAGATTTTGCCCTTACGTAGACAAAAGGAAGATTTAATACATCAGCTACTAGTACACCTAAAGCAATTCCTCCAGTTGCAACACCAGCAATTACATCTGGTTTTTCAAAAGATTCGTTGATTTCGTCGACGAAGCATTGTGTCATATACTCTCTGATCTCTGGATAGGAGAGGACTTTTCTGTTGTCACAATAAATTGGAGATTTCCATCCCGAAGCCCAAATAAATGGGTTTTCACTATTGACTTTTATTGCTTTTATTTGCAATAGGTAGGCAGCCACTTTTTGGGCTCTTTGTTCAGCATTCGACATAACGTAAATGTATAAAGTTTTTATCAACGATCGATCAGTTTTTTTAACGGATATAGACGGCTTAGAAGTGTTTACCGGCGATTACCTGTGCTATAGTTGTGACGCTAAGGAGGAGTTGAAATTTCTCTATGAGGAAATAGTTTCTGAGGAGACGGGAGATAGTGCTGTGATTATCTTGAATGAGAATGTGAAAGAGCTAATTAAGGATTTCGAATCTTTATTCGTTCGGATCGACGCTGCTGGAGGAGTTGTGCACAATGATAAAAAAGAGATGCTATTTATTCACCGTTTAGGCAAATGGGATTTACCGAAAGGTAAATTAGAAGTGGGTGAAAATATTACAGAATGTGCTGTGAGAGAAGTGCAAGAAGAATGTGGTATTACAGATCTTAAGATTATAATGGAAGCCGGGATAACTCGTCATACATATGTTTTAGAGGGCGTGCCGATTTTAAAGTACACATATTGGTATGCAATGGAATGTAGCCAAGAGGATGAACTTATTCCTCAACAAGAAGAAGGTATTACTGAAGTAAAATGGATTCCTAAGGACGGTATTGCTGAAGTGATTAAGGATACTTATCCTTCTATTAAGGATTTACTGAGTTAGTCTCCTCCCTCTAGTAAATTATCAAACAAAACTTGAATGTTTGCACTTGGCCTTTTTGCAGGAGAGCGAATAAACTTTCCGTAAGGGTCGATTAAGTAGTAGATAGGAATAGACATTACGGCGTACTTGTTTTTTAACGACTCCGAATTCCCCATATGAAGGAACGTCCAGTCATATTTATTTTCACCCAAGAACTTCTTCATTACATCATAGTCTTTATCGATGGAAATGCTAATAAATTCAATTCGATCACCATACTTCTCTTCCAGACTTTTCATCATTTTCATTTCTCTTAAACAGGGTACACACCAAGTGGCCCAGAAATCAATATAGACGTATTTACCTTTGAAATCGCTAAGAGAAACCATGTTCCCGTTTTCGTCCAATAAGTCGAAAGCATGAGCTGGAGATCCTACCATGTTCTTTTTAATACCGATAATTATATTCCGCGCAATTTCTTTATGCGTCTCAGATAACCCATGGTCTGCAATTTGGTTTAGTATTTTCAGGATGCCGTTTTTTAATAGTACAGGGCTATTTCGGTTCTCGAATAATCCGAATAATATAGCTGCTTCTCTTAGCTTAGGTGTGTTATAACCTAATTCTCCAGCCAGTACTTCATTTATTTTTTCTAAACTTTCATCAATATTAATAGCGTCGACAAAATTTGAATTGTATAAAGCGATAGATCCCATTCTTTTACCATAATACTGGCTAAAAAAATTCATGTATTGATTGTTGTAAAAGGATATCGCATGTGGCTTCACGTACTCATCATACAAATCTTGCTTGCTCTTCCCTCGAGCTATTTCGATTTCTCCAATGCTGTATTTTAAATATACTTTGAAGTAGGCATTCCCTTTGCCTCCAAACTTTTCATTGGCATTAATTTTAAAGGAATCCACTTTCGTTTTTAAAATCCGATATGCACCCCTCATGAATAGACCGTAATTATCGTCAATGAAATCATCCCGAAAAATATTAAAATCGCTAATAAGAGAATTTAAATCATCGTCAGTCCCGTTGTCTATTAATAGCGATACGAAAGCTGAATTGCTTAATGTTTTAGGAGTGGTTTTTGGTGTTTCTGGGAATGAAACTATATAAGTTCTATCTGGTGATATATAAATATTTGCGTTTACGCTACCTATTCTAAGTGCACATTTTATTGTGTGTTCTGTGTCAAATGCAACTTCGAAATTTCCGTTTTCGTCAATTAGACTTTTTGAGCTAATTTCTTCTAATCCCGATATATAATCTTTCTTTTGAACTATCGAAATAAATTGTCCTTTATAACTTTCTGCCTTGCCCTTAATTGTAACATTCTGGGCCGACGAGTTGAAATTAATTCCCAATAAGATTAGAAGTACTGGAATTAGATATTTAAACATTCAAATCCACTTGTGATGAAACAAACTGAGAGGCATCTCCGCCGGATTTGATTATCTCTCGAACAATTGTAGAGCTAATCGCAGAATGCTCTTGGTTTGACAACAAAAAGACGCTTTGAATATTTTTATTCATCGCTTCGTTCATATACGCAATTTGTCTTTCGAACTCAAAGTCTGCGGATGTTCGTAATCCTCGTATAATATAATTAGCTCCAATCGAATCGCAAAACTCAACGGTTAAACCTTCGTAGCTTTTTACACTAATTTTTGAATCAGCGATAAATATTTTTTCAATCCAATTTATTCTTGTTTCTATAGGAAAGAGGTAATTCTTAGTTGTATTTACTCCAATAGATATTACGATTTTATCGAATATATAAGATGCTTTCTTGATGATAGCTTCGTGACCTGTAGTAATTGGATCGAACGAACCCGGAAATATTGCAATTTTCTTTTCCATCTATGCTAGTTTGATATTTTAAAGATAGTATTTGTTATGCTGAAAAGATACTCATACGGACATCGCCGTATTTTCTTTCTTCCAAAAACTGTTCCTTTTTCGAAAAGTCATTTCTCTTCGAGTGTTCAAAGACTAGAATTCCATCTTTGCTGATTATCCCGGACATTAATATATGATCCAATATTTTACCTAAATTCCTTATCTCATAAGGAGGATCGGCATAAATAATATCATAAGATTCTTTTCTTCTTTCGATGAACCTAGATACATCGCTGCGGAATACTCGAATGGTCTTAATGTCCCAACCCTTACTTACTTGTTTAATATAACTGGTGCATTTATAGTCTAAGTCAACCGCAGTTACTTGCTTTGCGCCCCTTGATGCGAATTCATAAGCCATATTTCCGGTGCCACTATATAAATCCAGTACGTTGCAGTTTTCGAAATCATATCGATTGTCCAATAGACTAAACAAGCCTTCTTTGCCATAATCTGTAGTAGGACGAACCGGTAAATCTTTTGGGGGATTGAATTTTCGGCCTTTTAGGCTTCCTGAAATTATTCGCACACGTAATTGTTTAGGAGTATGAAATGTTCATGATCTTCTATTTCATTGAATACATAGGAGAAATCAACCGAATGTAATCGTTTACCTAATACTACATTTCTAACATAATTTAAAAGAGTATTATGTAATTCTGTTATGCCGTTAGGTGCACCAAACAGTTGCAGTGAAATAGTCTCTGGGTTTAGGTTTAATTGTTCGAATGCGAACAAAATGAAATACAAGATATCTTCATTTTTAGTGTAATCAAATCGATTGATAAATAATAAATTCTTGCCTTGGATTACAACTAAATGGAAGGAATCGCTATCTATACTTGCAAAGCAATTTAGTTTTTCCTCGTTCTTATGCCTTTGAATAAGAGATTCTATAAATGCCGTAGAGAAATGATTAAACTTAATATTCTCAAATTGTTTGAAGAATATATTATTGATATCAGAATCAACGCCGTAGATAACTTTGGCACTTGCACTATTTAAATTGTCTGTTCGGATTTCGATTCCGTCCTCTTTGCCATTGACAAATGCTAAGTATTGAGACTTGTTTTTTTCTTCATAGAGAGCGCTAGGGACAATCGTACTAGTAGATTGATTCGTGAAAGCTTGTACTGAGCCGAATTTGTTTTGAAATAAATCTTGGTGGAGAATCTCCACCAACTGCAAGTTATTTGAAAATCCGATTTTTTGAAGACCTACATACTTGTTGTTGTATGTATCAAAAATGCTAGCGGTAAAGTGTCTTGGGGTAAGAAGAATGTTTAAACGGCAATCAGCAACCATATTTGGCTGAAAAGCATCGTCAATAAGATCGATATTAGGCTTTATATTATTCCCAATTTCCACTGGTTGAAGTTTCCGTCATGGATCCAACTTGTAGCCCTTCTTCAAAGTCGATATTCTCGTTCTTTGTGTTTAGATTGTTATAGATGGCTCCGTAATTAGCAAATGCCATAAACACTTTTACTTTTACTTTTCCTTTTTCAACCTCTCCAGCATCTAGAACAAATTCTTCGTTGTCTCCAAATGGAATTAATCTCATTGAATCGAGTGGGTAGGGTGCAGCGAAAATGGAATCTCTAATGCTAACAAAAGATGTATCTCTAGTAACTAAGCCATGTGCCACTGCCACAGAATCTTCCAAGTCTCCTTTTTGTAAGATAACCAGAAAGCTATCGTTTTTAATGCAATCTAAAAGTGAATCGAAATTGTTTGCGTAATAGCCTTTAACCGTTTTGTAGGCGATCTCTGCAGTTCTAATATCGATTAGATTTTCTACAACAACATCTCTTCTTGCTCTTGCATTCGTTTCAAATTCTACTTTGCTTTGAATGCTGTTATATACCAAATAGGATAATCCAATTATAGCAACTAACAATGCTGCCTGAATGCCTTTTTTCATACTATGCCTTAAAAATTTAGTTGGGTAAAGCTACAATTTTTTGATAGTATTTCATGCCTTCTTAAGCGATGATGTAATAAAAAGAAAGGAGATTGGAATTAATCTAAGCCTCCATGTGTTTGATAAGCTCATCACCAAATTCTGAACATTTCAGTAATGTAGCACCGCTCATTAAACGTGCGAAATCGTAAGTAACACGTTTGTCGCCGATTGCATCTTCGATACCTTGAACAATTAAATCCGCGGGCTCTTGCCATCCTAAGTGCTCTAGCATAAGAACGGCAGATAGGATTAATGAGCATGGATTTACTTTGTCTTTACCAGCGTACTTTGGAGCAGTTCCATGTGTAGCTTCAAATATTGCGTGACCGGTTTTGTAATTAACATTAGCTCCTGGCGCAATGCCTATTCCGCCCACAGCAGCTGCTAGTGCATCTGAAATGTAATCTCCATTAAGGTTCAGCGTTGCTATTACAGAGTAGTTTTTTGGTCTTAATTCAATTTGCTGAAGGAACGCGTCTGCTAAAGAATCTTTAATGATCACTTTGCCATCTTCAATTGCCTGGTTTTGGGCATTGTTTGCTGATTTTGCCCCATCTTTATCCATTATCTCGTCGTACTCTTCCCAAGTAAAAACGTGCGGTCCAAATTCATTTCGAGCGAGAGCATAACCCCAGTTTTTAAAGGCTCCCTCTGTATATTTCATTATGTTTCCTTTGTGAACTAATGTAACAGAAGGTTTTTTGTGCTTAATCGCATATTTGATTGCTGCTCGGATTAGTCGCTCTGAACCTTGTTTAGATACTGGCTTAATACCTATTGAGGAAGTGTCAGGAAACCTAATCTCTTGTACCCCCATTTCTTCTCGTAAGAATTTAATTACTTTATTACATTCAGGAGTACCAGACATCCACTCTATGCCAGCGTATATATCTTCTGTGTTTTCTCTGAATATTACCATGTCAATCCAGTCTGGATGTAGCATAGGAGAAGGGACGCCTTGAAACCATCTAACCGGTCGAATGCAAGTATATAAGTCTAGTTTTTGTCTTAGGGCTACGTTAAGAGACCTCATCCCGCCTCCAATTGGTGTGGTTAAAGGCCCTTTAATAGCAATTAAGTTTTCTCTTATAATTTCAAGGCTAACTTCTGGAAGCCATTCATTAACTGTATTAAACGCTTTTTCTCCAACGAGAATTTCTTTCCATTCAATCTTTCTATCAGTACCGTATGAGATTTCGATTGCACGATCAATTACTTTTTTAGCAACAGGCCAAATATCGGCACCGATTCCATCACCTTCGATAAAAGGGATAATAGGGTGGCTAGGCACATTTAGTTTACCACCTTCCGCTACAGTTATCTTTTCTCCTGCCATAATTGAATTTTATTTGTAATGTAATTTCGCTATATCAACGAATTTAAAGCCAATACGTGCTTATCCTAAAATAGATTTATTATATCTCCGAAATAGGTAATTGTACAACAGATATCGACTATATGATTACGTAAAAATACATCTTGTGTTTATTTCTATTGCCACAATTTGACGATTTGTAATGTAAATATTGAAATAGGTCTGATTTCTAATGCGTAAGATGAAAGACTACCTTATTTAATATATAGCGTCAAATTAATCTAGTAAGTAACTTCAAGATCTAGTTTCTTCTGTAATTCAAGCATTTTAGGATTCTTTTCTGCAAGCTTCTTGAACTTGTCCATAGATGTATACAGGGTAGCTTCTTCCTTAGCTTCCGTAATCGTAATTATTAAATAGAGCGCATAGTTATTTAGCTTTTTTCTAAGCTCCTCAAGTAATTCTGTTTTTTCTACATTGATAGACTCCTCTTGAACTAGATTGTTGATGACTATTTCTATGCCATAATCATCATGAATTATAGGTTCTTTCTTTTGAAGTGTATTATAGAGATTGATTTTTCCTCCTTCTTTATATTTTTCGACTGAATCATTCCATGCTTCCATAAACTCTTCACGCGTAAATGGCGTTTCAGGTTCTTCTGTTAAACCCTCTTTATCTTCAGCAGCTTTGCTGTTCATGATATTTGAAATGGAAACTGAGCCTTTTCTTTTTCTATCCGTTACCGAAGGTGGGGTATTTACCTTAAAAGATTGTTTTTGAACAGGCTCTTCTTTTTTGAGGTCTAGATTCGATCCAGTATTAACCGGTGTCTCTTGAATTTTCGCTTTTTTAGTTTGTTGTTCTGGAACTGGAATAGTCGATTCAACCGTAGGGCGAGATAGTTCCTTTTTAGGAGCTTCTGTAATTACGCCAGTATTAACTTTTTTTTTTACAATGTTTCTTCTAGTGATGAAGATGAGGCACAGCTCAACATGTAAACGTTGGTTCTTACTCATGCGATACCCCACATCACATTTGTTAAGTAAATTGAGGATCTCTACTATCTGATCGGGGTCAAATAGCTTAGACTGCTCAAAGATTGATTTCTTAACACTATTATCTGTTTCGATCAAATTAAGTGTAGAAGGGTCTTGTGCAACTAATAGGTTTCTAAAATGATTGGCTAGCCCTACAATAAAATGTTGGCCATCAAATCCTTTTCTTAATATTTCATCGAAAGTGAGAAGAGAAGAAGAAACATCCTTTTCCTTTATCGCATTGCAAACTTTAAAGAAGTATTCATCGCTTAAGATGTTTAGATTCTCAATAACATTATCGTAAGTAATGTTCTTCCCTGCAAAGCTCACCACCTGATCGAATATTGAAAGCGCATCTCGCATAGCGCCATCTGCTTTTTGACCAATAGTATGTAGCGCTCTCGGCTCGGCCTCTATCGACTCCTTTTCGCAAATGGTTTTAAGTTGTTCCGCTATATCATTAACTCCAATTCGGCTGAAGTTGAAAATTTGACATCGCGACAGTATTGTAGGGATGATTTTATGTTTCTCGGTTGTCGCCAAGATAAACATCGCATGTTCTGGGGGCTCTTCTAATGTTTTAAGGAAAGCATTAAAAGCTGCTTGAGACAGCATGTGAACTTCATCAATAATATAAATTTTCTTATCTCCGATTTGAGGAGCTAATCTTACTTGGTCTACAAGACTTCGAATTCCATCTACTGAATTGTTTGAAGCAGCATCTAGTTCGTAAATATTTAAAGAATGTCCTTCGTTAAACGAGTTACACGATTCACAATCATTACAAGCTTCAATGTTTTCGGATTTGGCAATGTTAAAACAGTTAACTGTTTTGGCTAAAATCCGAGCACAACTGGTTTTTCCGACTCCTCTTGGACCGCAAAAAAGAAATGATTGTGCTAGATGGTCGTTTTTGATTGCGTTTTTAAGCGTGCTTGTAATGCTTTTCTGGCCTACTACAGTGCTAAATGAAGATGGCCTATATTTGCGAGCAGAAACAACAAAACTTCCCATGGGCTTAACTTGTCGACGTTTTTGACAGTCTGACAAATATACTACAAAGGGAAGTTTTATTTAGTAATTGCTAGTTATAATTTACATAAGTGGCTGTCGGTTATAATTATTAACATAGGGACGTTAAATAAAAGGTGTTTCGTTTGAATTTATTCAATTGTTTGTTAACTTTGCCGCCCTGTTTTTAGGAAATTAGCAGAATTATAAAATAGAGATTTAGATGGCTAGAAGATACGAAGTAGTGTTTATAATGACTCCAGTTCTTTCCGATTCGCAAATAAAAGATTCGGTAAAGAAGTACAAGAAACTATTGAAAGATGGTGGAGCAAAAGTAGTTCACGAAGAAAACTGGGGGCTTAAAAAATTGGCTTACCCAATTCAAAAGAAATCAACTGGATTTTATTACTTAATAGAATTCGAAGCAGAAGGAAGTTTAATCGATTCTTTCGAAGTTGCGTTTACACGTGATGAGAAAATTATTAGATTCCTTACATCTAGAATGGATAAGCATGCTGTTGCTTATGCAGAAAAGAAAAGATTGAAAAAGGCTGAAGCTAAAAACGAGCCTCAAGAAGAAAAACAAGCAGAAAACGCTTAATTAATTTAGAAGCTATGGCAACGGTAGATAATTCGACATCTGAAATAAGATATTTAAATCCTCCAGTAATTGAGGTAGAGAAGAACAGGTATTGTAGATTCTCTAAAGGACGAATCAGGTTTATTGATTATAAAGATGGTAAGTACCTTCTTAAATTAGTTAATGAGCAAGGTAAAATTTTACCTAGGAGATTAACAGGAACTGCTACAAAGCACCAGAAAAGAGTAAGTCAAGCGATTAAAAAAGCGAGACATTTAGCCTTATTGCCATACTTGGCAGATATGTTGAATAAATAATGGAAGTAATACTAAAAGAAGACGTCGAGTATCTTGGTTTCAAGTACGATTTAGTTAAAGTAAAGGATGGCTATGCTAGGAATTTTTTAATTCCTAATGGTTCAGCTGAACTTGCTACTGAATCAATGAAGAAGCAAAGAGAAGAAACATTACGTCAAAGAGAAGGTAAAGAGTCTAAACTCAAAGAGGCTGCTCTTAAAACCGCTGAATTGTTATCAGGTACTGAACTTGTAATATTTGCAAAAGCAGGAGATAAAGGAAAAATCTTTGGTTCTGTTACAAAAACTCAAGTTGCAGATGCTGCTGCAAGACTAGGACACAAAATCGATAAAAGACATTTGTCTATCGGTACTGGAGCAATTAAAGAAATTGGCAAGTATACTGCTACTGTTAAATTGCACAGAGAAGTTTCTACCGAATTTACTTTTGAAGTAAAGAAAGAAAAAGGGAAGAAGTAATCTTCTTCTAAAAGAAAAAAAAGACAGGTGTAAGCCTGTCTTTTTTTTTATACATATTATACTATTTCTATATAAATTTAATAAAGACTTCTTATATGAATACATATAAAGATTACATCCAGGAGATCAAAGATCGAAAAGACCAAGGGCTTAACCCTAAACCAATCGATAGTGGCGAATTGCTAAGCGAAATCATTTCGAAAATAAAAGATTTGGATAACGTAGATAGAGAGGCTTCTCTTAACTTCTTTATCTATAATACACTACCAGGAACAACCAGTGCAGGTGGTGTAAAAGCTAAGTTTTTAAAGGAAATCATTATAGGGGAATCTGTTGTAGAAGAAATTACGGCAACTTTCGCCTTTGAATTATTGTCTCATATGAAAGGTGGGCCTTCAATTGAGGTTCTACTTGATCTAGCTCTAGGTAGTGATGCATCTATTGCAAAAGAAGCTGCAAGTGTTCTTAAAACACAAGTTTTTCTTTATGAGGCGGACACTGATCGATTAGAAGATGCATTCAAAAACGGTAATGAAATAGCTAAGGAGATTATAGAAAGTTACTCTAAGGCTGAGTTTTTTACTGAACTACCAGACGTAGCTGAAGAGGTTACTGCTGTTACTTATATTTTGGGTGAAGGTGATATTTCAACTGATTTATTATCTCCAGGTAACCAGGCTCATTCACGATCAGATCGTGAACTGCATGGTAAATGTTTTGTTTCTCCAGAAGGGCAAGAAGAGATTAAGGCATTGCAAGCACAGCATCCAGGCAAGAGTGTGATGTTAATTGCAGAGAAAGGAACTATGGGTGTTGGTTCATCAAGGATGTCGGGTGTAAACAACGTGGCTCTTTGGACAGGTAAAGAAGCAAGTCCATATATTCCATTTATTAAATATGCTCCAATCGTTGCTGGAACAAATGGAATTTCTCCTATTTTCCTAACAACTGTTGGTGTTACTGGAGGGATTGGAATTGATCTTCAAAACTGGGTTAAAAAGCTAGATGCAGAAGGTAATCCTATTCGTAACGAAGATGGAGAGGCTATTTTGGAGGAAGTATACTCAGTTGCGACAGGGACTATCCTTACAATTAACCTGAAGAAGAAGAAGCTTTATAATGGCGATCAAGAATTGAAAGATATCTCGGCGGCTCTTACTCCTCAGAAGTTAGAATTCATTAAGGCTGGTGGTTCATACGCTATCGTATTTGGTAAAAAACTTCAATCGTTTGCATCGAAAGCTTTGGGTATCGAACTTGTATCCGTATTTGCTCCTTCAAAAGAAGTATCTCATGAAGGTCAAGGTCTTACTGCAGTGGAAAAAATATTCAATAGAAACGCTGTTGGTACAACTCCAGGTAAAGTTTTACATGCGGGATCAGATGTTCGTGTGGAGGTGAACATCGTTGGATCGCAGGATACAACAGGTCTTATGACTTCTCAGGAATTGGAGTCTATGGCTGCTACAGTTATTTCTCCGATTGTTGACGGTGCTTACCAATCAGGTTGTCATACTGCTTCTGTATGGGATAGCAAATCGCAAGCAAATACGCCTAGACTAATGAAGTTCATGAATGACTTTGGTCTTATTACTGCTCGTGACCCTAAAGGCGAATATCATTCGATGACAGATGTAATCCACAAGGTTCTTAACGATATTACGGTAGACGACTGGGCAATCATCATCGGTGGTGATTCTCATACAAGAATGTCTAAAGGTGTTGCTTATGGCGCTGACTCAGGAACAGTTGCACTTGCGCTTGCTACTGGTGAAGCATCGATGCCAATCCCGGAATCTGTTAAAGTAACGTTCAAAGGGGATATGAAGGACCACATGGATTTCCGTGATGTAGTTCATGCCACACAATCTCAAATGCTTAAAAAGTTTGGTGGAGATAATGTATTCCAAGGTAGAATTATTGAAGTGCATATTGGTACTCTTCCTGCTGATCAAGCATTCACGTTTACTGATTGGACAGCAGAGATGAAAGCAAAAGCTTCTATTTGTATTTCAGAGGATGCTACTTTGATTGAATCTCTAGAGATTGCGAAAGGTAGAATTCAGGTCATGATCGACAAGGGCATGGACAATAAGAAACAAGTTCTTCAAGGATTGATTGATATAGCTAATAAGAGAATCGATGAAGTTAAATCGGGAGAGAAACCAGCTTTAACTCCAGATGCAAATGCGAAGTATTACGCTGAATTTGTTGTTGATCTTGATGTGATTGTTGAGCCTATGATTGCTGATCCAGATGTGAACAACGATGATGTCTCTAAACGTTATACACACGATACTATTAGAGAGTTATCAGAATATGGTGGAGATAAAAAAGTAGATCTTGGTTTTGTGGGTTCTTGTATGGTTCATAAAGGTGATATGAAAATTGTATCTCAAATGCTTAAGAATATAGAGAAACAACAAGGTAAAGTTGAGTTTCATGCTCCGTTAATCGTTGCAGCACCTACTTATAACATCATTGATGAACTTAAGGCTGAAGGCGACTGGGATATATTACAGAAGTACTCTGGTTTCGAATTAGACGATGCTGCACCTAAAGCTGTAATCAGAACTGAATATGAAAATATGATGTATTTGGAACGTCCAGGTTGTAATCTTTGTATGGGTAACCAAGAAAAGGCAGCCAAAGGAGATACTGTGATGGCAACTTCAACTCGTCTTTTTCAAGGAAGAGTCGTTGAAGATTCTGAACGTAAAAAGGGAGAGTCTTTACTCGCTTCAACACCAGTGGTAGTCTTATCTGCGATACTAGGCCGAATTCCTAATATGGATGAATACAAGTCTGCTGTGGTAGGTATTAACTTAACAAAGTTCTCACCTACACTGAAGAAGATGTGTTCGTAATGTATTTTTGAAAAGCTAATTCAAATTTAAAAATGTGGTTAGAATTATTTCTAATCACATTTTTTTGTTCTAGTAATTGGGGTCTAACATGCTGTTTTTGAATAGAGTTTGGTCTTTCTTTCTATTGAAGATAAGATTGGCATGTAAGTTGCTTGCTGGGTGGTTTTAGAAATGATGCCTATATTAGGTGTTGAATAAAACTAGTTAAACATTAAATAATTTATTATGAGAAGAATAAGTACAATAGTATTGGCCTTAATGCTTGTAAGTGGACTGTCTTATGCCCAAGATTACAAGGCATTTAAATGGGGGCTTGGAATAGGATATGCCATACCAGGAGGTGAAGGTGCTGGAGGGGGATTTCTGTTAGATATGGAGCCTGCGTATCGTTTAAGCGATGCAATTGCAGTTGGTCTGAGAGTGCAAACGGCATTAATGGTTGCAGGGTCCATAAGTGATGACGGTACCGTGACCTCAGGAAAAATAAGTGCTGTTAAGTCGTATGTTGCAACTGGACAGTATTACTTAATGGATGACGGATTTAGACCGCATGTTGGACTAGGATTTGGTGTATATAGAGTAGCTTCTATAGCTGCTACTTCCACGGGCGCGGGTATTGGTTTTGATAACAAGATAGGTTTGCCCATACGTTTAGGATTTGATGCAGGTCATTTTACTTGGCTGTTTGAGTATAATCTAGTTGCTGGAAGTGATTTGGATGTTACGGCTGGTGATATAGATAAAATAAACAACAGTTACATGGGAATTAAACTTGGCGGTTTTTTCGGCGGAGGAAAGAAGTAGCAGATTGAAATATTTGCAATATTAAAAGGCAACCAATTGGTTGCCTTTTTTATTGCCTTTAAATCGGGAAATGCATAGTCGAATAAGGGATCGTTTTGTTATTTTTGTTTCCATATCAATTGAAAACCAGACAAAATGAAATTAGGAAGAATTATATATTTGATTAGCGCCATCACTTTTGTTCAATTAAGCATGTTGAACAATGTAGCTCTTGCCCAAGAGGAAGAAGATGAAGGTTATGGAATGTCAATATCGGGAGGTGTTGGTTTTGGAAATTCGCGTGATATTAAAGGTTATGACGCTGGTAGGCCTGATTCAAAAATGTCGATGGTATATCATGTAGATGTAGATAAGAATTTTACACCAACGTGGAGTGGTGGTTTGGCCTTGGCTATGCGAAATGCACAATCTACTAATACCGCTTTAGTTGAAGGTGTAACAAAGAACCTAACTAGAAAAATTGGTGTTTATGGAATTAATGCGAGAGTATTATATAACCTTAGTTCAGATAGTAGGTACGACTTTACACTTGGTGGACGAGTTGGGTACATGATATTTAATTATCGATACGATAAGGAAAGTTTTGAGCCTACCGAAAACGATGAGACAAAGAATAAACTTAACATCGCGCCAACGATAGCATTTAAGGCATACTTGGGTGGAGATTTGGCAATTAAGGCAGACTTAGTTATTGCAAAGTATCCATACACATTTGGAGTAGGACTTAGCTACCGTATTGGTGGATAGACGCGTTGCCAATTCTTGGGCATTTTACGATTGGGCTAATTCGGTTTACCCTTTAGTAATCATGTCTACCCTTTTTCCGATTTATTATGCTGGTGTTACCTCTAACAACGATGGAATTGTTGCCATTCTTGGAATGGAAATGTCGAACACGCAGCTCTTTGATTATAGCCTGTCCTTTGCCTATTTACTTATCGCATCTATTTCTCCTCTGCTTTCTGGAATAGCCGATTATGCAGGTAAGAAGATGTTTTTTATGAAAATATTCTGTTACCTCGGAGCTTTAGCTTGTGGTGCAATGTATTTCTTTACCGCAGATAATTTAACCTTTGGTATAGTTTGTTTAATTCTATCTACAATAGGGTTTTCTGGAAGTATCGTATTCTATAATTCTTATTTACCGCTTATCGCTGCTCCTGAAGAACAGGACAGGCTGAGTGCAAAAGGTTTTTCTCTTGGTTATTTGGGCAGTGCATTGCTACTATTGTTTTGTTTGGCTATGGTTATGTATCCTGCAACTTTTGGAATTGACAATGCATCTACTTCGATTCGAATCTCGTTTCTTATTACCGCAGTATGGTGGGCTGGTTTTAGTCAAATTGCATTTAGAGGATTGCCCAAGGATGAACCATTCGGTACTTTTAATGAGAAACTGACCAAGGGGTACCAGGAAATGAAAGTGGTTTGGAGAGAGATTAAAACCTCTAAAATATTGGTGCGGTATTTACTGGCCTTTTTTGTTTTCAATATTGGTGTACTTACCATAATTACTGCAGCTACACTGTACGGAAAGATTGAGTTAAAATTAGAGGACACAAACCTTATTATAACGATCATCTTAATTCAGTTTGTAGGAATTGCTGGTTCGTATGGATTTTCTTTTTTATCAGAGAAGAAAGGCAATCTGTTTGTTCTTTCTATTTTAATGGTTATTTGGATTGGAATATGTGTTGGCGCTTATTTTACGCCAGAGAAGAGTCCAATGCATTTTTACATTTTGGCGAGCGTAGTGGGGTTTGTTATGGGCGGCACGCAATCTTTAGCACGTTCTACTTATGCTAAATTATTACCAGTGGGTAAGTCGCATGCATCTTACTTTAGCTTTTTCGACGTGTGTCTAAAAGTAGGAGTTGTAATTGGAATGATGATGTTTGGTTTAATCGAGGCGGCAACGGGAAGTTTACGGTATTCAATATTGGCTTTGTTGGTATTCTTTGTAATCGGGTTTGTGGTAATTCAAACAATTCCCAAAGATGAAAGGTTAAGCGCTTAACCGATTGCTCGTTGCTGAACTTTGTACTTATTTAGCAAATCGGTCCAGTTCCATAAAAAGTTAACAAGTATCTCTGTAAGTTCTTTTAAGAAAATCGGATTCGGTGTGTTTAAATGCTGAAAGTGAGCTTTTTGAAAATCGTTTAGTTCACATCTGTAGAATATTGCTTTGGCCATTGCACTAGCAATTTCCTTTTCGCTCATTCCTTCTTTCAGATCAATTATATATTCTTCGTAATGCAGAATAGAATCTTCTGTAATGTTAATGTCGTGGTTTTCGAAAACGAATTTACGGATAGACACTTCACGCATTCTGTTCAATTGTTCGAGTGGGAAATAATGATGCATGTGCTGCAGGTTACCAGCAAAGATTATTTGCATAAACCATTGGATATCGTCTTTGGAGATATTTGGCGAAGTAGCGAATTCCGATTCGGAGTTAATGAAATCAACTACTTCGGGGAAACCTTCTTCAGATACTTCGATTAGAGTTCTTACGAAAGAGTCGGAAATCCTTGATTCGTCTATTTTTTTTCGGAGAAAAGATTTAATAAGGTTCACGTTCGCGGTTCTACTTGTTTGTTAACACAAAACTAGTGAGATAATACCAACGTGTTAGTTGCTTGCTACCTAAAGTTATTAATAGATGACTGTTAATTAAACAGTTACTAGATTGTTTATATGCCCGTGTAGCTGTGTGGCGTAATGAGCTTTAGCTCAGTTTTTAACGCATCGGTAATGTTTAATCCATCAATAAAAACACCCAACGACTCTTGATTAACATGGCTGTTTTTTCGAGTAAGTTCTTTTAATGCCTCGTACGGTTTGGGGTAACCTTCTCTTTTAAGAACGGTTTGAATTCCTTCCGCTGCAACGGCCCAATTATTATCTAAATCTCTATTGATTTCGTCTTGGTTTAAAATCAATTTGTTAAGACCTTTTGTAAGCGACTTCATAGAGATTAACATGTGTGCTAATGGTACGCCAACATTTCGTAAAACAGTAGAATCTGTTAAATCACGTTGTAATCTAGATATAGGAAGTTTGGCTGCAAAGTGTTCAAGGATAGCATTGGCCAAACCTAAATTGCCTTCAGAGTTTTCGAAATCAATGGGGTTTACCTTGTGTGGCATAGCCGACGAACCTACTTCGTTTGCAACGATTTTTTGTTTGAAGTAATTCATTGAGATGTACATCCAGATATCTCTATCTAGGTCGATGAAAATATTGTTAAGCCTTTTAAAGCCATCAAATAGTGCGGCGAGGTTATCGTAATGCTCAATTTGAGTTGTAGTCTTCGATCTTTTAAGACCTAAATCAGCTACGAAATAATTAGAAAAACTAATCCAGTCAATAGAAGGGTAGGATACGTGATGTGCGTTTAAATTACCTGTTGCTCCACCGAATTTGGCAGAGTAAGGAATGCTTTTTATTTGTTCTACAACTGCTTCAATCCGTTCAATAAATACTAGTATTTCTTTTCCTAGTCGAGTTGGGGAAGCTGGTTGACCATGAGTTTTTGCCATCATAGATACGTCTTTCCAATCGTTGGATAGATTCTGTAATAACTCTACAACGCTGTTTAGCATCGGATCCATTACTTGTTCTATACCTTCTTTTAGAGAAAGTGGAATTGCCGTATTGTTTATATCCTGTGAGGTTAATCCAAAATGGATGAATTCTTTGAATTCTTCTAAGCCTAATTTGTCGAATTCTTCTTTTAAGAAATATTCTACGGCTTTAACATCATGATTTGTGATTGCTTCAATGTCTTTAACTGTCTTCGCGTTTTCTAATGTGAAGTTTTGATAGATCGCCCTAAGTTTGTCGAACAAGGATTTGTCGAACGATTCCAATTGGGGAAGCGGAACGTTTACAAGTGCAATAAAATATTCTACCTCAACCAGTACGCGGTATCGAATTAATGCAGCTTCAGAAAAGTAAATTCCTAAATCATCCGTCACTTTTCTGTATCTCCCATCAACAGGAGAAATTGAGCTTAAAATATCTATATTCATAATCGTTTTATTAGTCGGCAAATTTACGACAATTGTACCAGCGTTTTGATTAGATAGTACAGGAATTATTTGAATATAATATGTTAGAGGAAATTAAAAGAGCATATAGGTCTTATGTGAAAGCGCATCAGCTTATAGTAGAGGATGGCTTTTGGAAATACTTGATTGTACCCGGAATAGCATTTTGTTTGTTATTTGTTATAGTCGCATACATAGCCTCGATATTATCCTCAACTGTCATTGGCTACGTAGATGCGTCTCTCAATTCTGTTCAGTTCGATTGGTTCGTATTGGTTTATCTTTTTAAAGCCATTCAATATATCGTTGCCTTCTTTGTTAAATCATCCTTGTTGATTTTGTTTTTCTGGGGGTACAAGAACTTCTTGCTAATAATGATGTCGCCTCTGTTTGCTTTTATTTCGGAGAGAACGCATCAGCAATTAACAGGAAGGA